>JAUXCL010000056.1 GCA_030618905.1 Bacteroidales bacterium
CACCTGGTACAAAATAGCCACGCACCAGACAGGAGTCCATATAATTACCTATAATGACCTGGCAGAAATGGGAATCGATGTTTCTGCTGTTGCCCCGGGGAATATCAGGATTTATGGAAATGGAAACGGGATGATTCCGGAAGCCAACAGCATAGATCGTCCGGACGACCTGCTGGAAAATGCTATTCAGGTTGTCGGGGAAGATGATGGAGTTTTTAATACAGAGGATTATATCTTGTTTTTTGGCCATGAACCTACTATTTGGAGATACAATAACTTCAATGGTATGTTTGAACACCAGGTCAATTTATATACAGATGATGTTTATTTTTTCCTGACTACAGATCTTGGGCCTGGTAAACGTGTCGAAGCGGAAGCTCTGCTTACTGATGACCATACGCACCTGGTGAGTACTTTTTCCGATTATGCTTTTCATGAAGAAGAAAATATAAGTATCCTGAAGACAGGCAAGCTATGGTATGGTGAAGAGTTTAAAACTCAGCTTATCCACCAGTATTCTTTCCATTTCCCGTATATTGACATGAATGCACAGCTTGCCCTGAGAACTAATATTGCTGCCCGCTCTACTGAAAATAGCTTCTTTCATTATTCTGTAGATGGCAACCTGGTCTTGTCTGCTGAAGTCAGCCGCATAAATGTGCTTTCAACTGTTTATGCCTGGTCGACTACCCCGAATCCTGTTGAATTCTATCCGGCCGGCGATGAGATTAACCTGGAGGTTGAATTTGAAAAGACCAGCAGCATCGCCATGGGGTGGATGAATTATATTGAATTGAACGCCAGGAGAAATCTTGTATATGATCAGGGGCAACTCCTGTTCAGGGATCATCATTCTTATGGAAATGGCAACATTGCACGCTTTGAAGTTAGCAATGCCAATGCAGGTCTGAAACTTTGGGATGTTACGGAAATTGATGCTGCCAGTTCCATTCCCTTTGAAATGGAAGGGCAGGATCTTACTTTTAAAGTGGCCACAGATGAGTTACGGCAATTCGTTTTATTTGATGAAACCCAATTCCTTCAGATCGAGTTTGTAGAGCAAATTGAGAATCAGAACCTGCACGCTTTCAATCCAAAAGACTTTATCATTATTAGCCATCCGCTTTTTTTAGATCAAGCTGCTCGTCTGGCAGAATTACATGCACATTATGATAACCTTTCCAGTCTGATCGCCACTCCGGATCAGATATACAATGAGTTTTCCTCCGGCAGCGTAGACCCTGGAGCCATCAGGGATTTTTGCAAGATGTTGTATGAGAAGGCAGATTCCGCGAATAAGCCCCGTTACCTTTTATTGTTTGGCGACGGATCCTATGATCCTAAAGACAGGCATGGAGAATTGGCAAGCTTTATTCCGGCTTATCAATCTAAAGAATCATTGAAACTTGGATACTCTTTTGTTACAGATGACTTTTACGGCCTTTATGACCCCAATGAAGGAAATAATGCTTATGCCAAGTCGCTTGAAATCGGTATTGGAAGGTTCCCTGCCCATACCATAGAACAAGCAAAAAGTATGGTCGACAAAATAGAAAATTATATATCGCCCGGCCATAGCGTGGTTGGTGACTGGAGGAATCAAATCTGTTTTGTTGCAGATGATGAAGATAATAACACCCATTTTAAACAAGCTGAACAACTTGCGGGTATCGTTGATACCATGGAACAAGTGTATAACCTGGACAAGATATACCTTGATGCTTACACACAGATTTCCACACCCGCCGGGTTCCGTTATCCTGAAGTTAATGCTGCCATCAATAAGGCAATGGATAAAGGCTCACTGATTTTTAACTATACAGGACATGGTGGCGAGCAAGGATTATCACATGAAGGTGTGCTGGATATCCCGATGATCACTACCTGGACTAATACAAACAAATTGCCGCTTTTTATAGCAGCGACCTGTGAATTCAGCCGTTTTGACGACCACAGTATTATATCTGCAGGTGAATGGGTGCTTCTTAACCCTGATGGTGGAGGAATAGGTCTCTTGACAACAACACGACTGGCATGGTCAGATCCGAATTTTAAACTGAATAAAATTATTTATGAGCATGCTTTTAAAAAAATAAATGGGGAATATCCACGCCTGGGTGACCTGGTCAGGATCTCTAAGACCATCATGAATACCAGCCAGAATGTGAAGAATTTTGTGCTGCTGGGAGATCCGGCCCTACAACTGGCCTACCCCAAATACAACATAAGTACCGATTCTATCATTACAAAAGCACTTCTGGTGAGCAGTGATACCATGGAAGCCATGGCGAAAGTTACCGTGCATGGTAAAGTTATTGATGCTGATGGCAACCATCTTAATGGCTTTGATGGCTATCTGATACCAACTGTATATGATAAAAAAGTTAAAAACAGGACATTGGGGAATGACCAGAGCAGCTATCCTGCTTTATTTGAATTACAAAACGTTGTACTGTTTAAGGGTAAATCAAGCATCAAAAAAGGACTGTTTAGTTTCTCTTTTGTAGTACCTAAAGATATTGCATATCAATATGGTTTGGGTAAAATCAGCTATTATGCGTATGATACCGTTACTTATGAGGATGCCCATGGATTTGAAAAGGTTACGATCGGGGGTGTTGATGAGAATGCCGAACTGGACTATGAGGGACCGGAAATTTCTCTTTTCATCAATAACATGGATTTCGTGGATGGGGGACTTACAGATCAGAACCCTGTATTACTGGCATTTTTTAAGGATGAACAGGGCGTGAATACATTTGGCAATGGCATCGGGCATGAACTGGTATTATACCTTGACGAGCAGATCAATAATCCCATTTACATGAATGAGTGTTTTCTCCCGGATGCTGATGATTTTCAAAGTGGCAGGCTTATTTATCCCTTCCATGACCTGGAAGATGGTTTGCATACATTACGCATTAAAGCCTGGGATGTATATAATAATCCTTCTGAGGCTGAAATTACTTTTTATGTCAGCGTTGATGGACAATTGGAATTAGACCAGGCCTATAATTATCCAAATCCTTTCACCAATTCAACAGTATTTCAATTCTATCATAACAAACCTGGAAATGCGTTCGATATTGAGATTAATATCTATAACGTAATTGGTCAGCTGGTCAGTACACTCAGGAAGAATGTATATGCTGCCGGAACAGAGATTGAACCGATTGAATGGAATGGCACAGGTAATTCAGGTGAGCCCTTACAAGGGGGGGTCTACGTTTATACCATGAAAGTAACAGATAATCAGGGTACTTATCGATTAATTTCTCAAAAACTGGTAATAGCACGTTAAAAGACAATATTGTATATAAATAATCGTTAACTTTGCACCTCGTTTTTTAATTGGAAAATATATATGAAAAATCGCATAACACTAGCTGTTCTACTGATACTCGCAGCGTCTGTTGTTGTTGCACAAGACCCAAATTATGATGGCTTGTCAGGACAACAGAATGATAACCTGCGAACCATCACTACAGCCGTGCCTTTTTTATTGATTGCCCCTGACGCCCGCGCTGGCGGACTGGGAGATGTTGGTGTGGCTACTACCCCGGATGCGAACTCCATGCATTGGAATCCGGCGAAATATGCATTTATAAAAGATAAAATGGGTTTTTCCGTTTCTTTTACACCCTGGCTGAGAAACCTCGGGATCAATGATATGTACCTGGCTTACCTGGCCGGGTATTATAAAATTGATGACCGGCAGACTGTGGCTGCCTCTTTACGGTTCTTCACCCTTGGTGAGATCCTTTTTACAGATGAGGTGGGTAACCCATTGGAAACACATAAACCTACGGAATGGTCGTTTGATGGTACCTATGCACGTAAATTCTCCAAACACTGGTCCGGTGCTGTTGCTGCCAGGTTTATCTATTCCAACCTGACAGAAGGACAATTTGTCGGAGCCTCTGAAACCAGTGCGGGAATTTCTATAGCAACAGATGTTGCCGTTTTTTATACAAAAGGTCTCGACCTTGGGAATATGGATGGTAATATCTCCTGGGGTTTGAATATTTCCAATATCGGAACCAAGATATCATATAGTCAGACAAGTATCAAAAAAGATTTTATACCCACTAACTTCAGAACCGGAGTAGCCTTCGATATGAATCTTGATGAGTACAACTCACTTACTTTTACGTTCGATGTAAACAAATTGCTGGTTCCCACACCTCCAATATATGCACAGGATGAAAATGGACAGTATATTCTGGGACCTGATGGTAATTATGAAATTGCTGAAGGAATGAATCCTGATGTTTCCGTTGTTCAGGGAATGATCCAATCCTGGTATGATGCTCCCTATGGTTTTGAGGAGGAAATGAGGGAGTTCTATTTTGGACTGGGCACAGAATACTGGTACAATAAGCGTTTTGCTATCCGTGCAGGATTCTTCTATGAAGATAAGTATAAGGGGAACAGGAAGTTTTTTACCATTGGTGCAGGTTTGAAGTACAATGTTTTTGGACTTGACTTTGCCTATCTGATCCCAACAGAACAACAAAATCCACTCGCCAACACCCTGCGATTTACACTTCTATTTGATTTTGCAGCATTCAGCAATCAAAGCACGATTCCTGAAAACTAATCACTGATGTTCAGGATAGGTTTTGGATTTGATGTACACAAGCTGGAAGAAGGACATGCACTTTGGCTGGGGGGCATCAATATTCCATCCGACAAGGGGGCCATTGGCCATTCCGATGCAGATGTATTGATCCATGCCATTTGTGATGCCTTATTTGGCGCTGCCAACCTGGGCGATATCGGAATCCATTTTCCTGATACAGAACCTGGCTTAAAAGGAATACAAAGCACACTTATCCTGAAAAAAACAGTTCAGTTGATAGGCGAGGCTGGTTATATGATTGGTAACATTGATACCACGATCAGCCTTCAGGAACCAAAAATCTCCCCCTATATCGAACAAATGAAAAAGGAGCTGTCTACGCTCATGGGTATTGATGTGAATGGCATCAGTATTAAAGCAACCACAACTGAAAGATTAGGGTTTGAAGGCAGGAGGGAAGGTGTTTCCGCTTATGCCATAGCTTTAATCCAAAAGATAGCATCTTAGTCTTCTGAAATCAGCGTTGTGATCGAATCCGGTTTTCCCGGTGCTCCACCACCATCATATTTAATGATCCTATTGTCGCTGTCCCTGAAAAAGAAATCTCCCTCCCAGAACAAGGATTTCCAACCTGAAAGCGTAATGTTGACCCGGAGTGCCAGAACGTCTGTGTTGCCCTGCATCCTGACCATTTCTTTTTCTTCCTTTTCTGCTACGAATTTTGCCAGGTCAAGGTCCCCGGGTTTCTCAGTGCCAAATGCCCAGAACCGGATTTCCTCATCACTGGAATTGATAAACTGTTCAAGCCCAATATTCATTGGCCATAACTGGATCCAGGGATAATCACCCAGGTCATGATCATCTTCAATTTCATCACCGTCGCGAACCCCGGTAATAAATACCCTGTCGCCCTTCAGCTCGGCTGTTACATGTGTATTATCCTGAGTACGGATAAAGACCCATTTCAGGGTATGCAGCTGCTGATTTAAGATAAATGCCTGGTCTTCCATGAGATGCTCACCCTCGCGCCGGATGACCTTGATCTTGATTTTGCCATCCATCTTTTGAATATCATAATCGTAATGATATTCGTTGTCTCCGCTTTTTTCCAGGTATGTATATGATTGTGCCAGGGATGAGATTGAGCTAAGCAAAAACAAACTCAATATTGATAAAAAAAGACAGCTTTTTAATCGCATAGTGAAGAATTAAAGTAATGTTTCCGGAATGACAAAATAAACATTTATTATTCAAAAGAGCTCCATAAAGAATCAACAAAGAAAAACCTGCAATCAAAATAATTGTTGATCAGGTTGAAACCTGACTTTTCAGCAAGATTAGAAATTATCTCAAGGTCATACTTTTGGGATATTTCCGTATGAACCAATTCCCATTTGCCGAAATGAAAAGATTTGTCAAGGGCCTGAAAATTAACACCCTGCTTTTTCAGGCTGACAAGGAAACTTTTTGCTGTACCACTTATTGGGTCATATACCGGATAATGCGAAAACTGATCAACGATAAAATTGGCTCCGAGTTCACGATTCATCCTTGTCAATAAGTTCAGGTTGAAATTCCTGGTAATCCCTGTTGGATCATCATAAGCAAGCTGAATGACCCGCGGGTCTTTCTTGAAATCAAACCCGGTAAGTAACATATCTCCTTTCTTACACAGAGATGCGATCTTGCTGAAAAATTCAATTGCACTGTCATTTGAAAGGTTACCCACATTTGACCCAAGGAATAAGATCACTTTTTGCTTTTCTGATATCATATTCAGATCACTGAGGGCATCAAAATAATCCGCATTGATACCGTTAACTTTTAGTCCAGGTATTTCTTTACGAAGCCCTTCCTCAAGTATATCCAGCACATTTGCGGAAATATCAACCGGGATGTAATTTACATTGATGCCGGTTTCAATCAAATGCAATAACAATACTTTCGTTTTATATCCATCTCCGGCACCCAGTTCGATCAGGTCAATCTCATTATTTTGGATCTGGAATGCAGCGGTGAGCCTTTTCTTTTGGATCTTAAAGACTTCGTATTCGCATCTGGTAGGATAATATTCAGGCATTTTCATGATGGCCTGGAAGAGGCTGTCACCTGTTTTATCATAAAAATACTTGGAAGGAATATGTTTAAATTTCGCTGATAATCCCTCTTGCACATCTTTTGCAAATGCTTCCTGGATCTTCGTATTTACTGTGTAGCTCATCGCATTGTTATTCATTACCTGGCCAGCCTGATACCGGTATATTGCCACCTGAAATGAGGGTGCCAGAAATTCCGGTAAGAAACACGGGAGTGGCCTGCCGGGGTGGCCACTGAAGCCCCGCGCAGCACCATTTGATTCACCATAAATTTTCCATTGTATTCACCAATTGCGCCTTCTGCTTTTTTGAATCCGGGGTAGGGGAGGTAAGCACTATTTGTCCATTCCCAGCGCTCACCCCACCTGAGATGTGATGAAGCTGCTTCCCATTCAAATTCACCGGGCAATCGCATCCCTTTCCATTCCGCATAAGCGGATGCTTCATAGAAGCTGATGTGTTTGACACTGAGGTCAGGATCTAATCTCTGTAATCCTTGTAAAGTATAATGATGCCAATGTTTTCCATCTTTATGCCAGTACATTGGTGCCTCAATCTGATGCTGCCTGATCCAGGACCATCCTTCGGAATGCCAGTACTGAAAATCCTGATATCCTCCTGATTCAATGAATTCAAGATATTCACCATTGCTCACCAACTTTTTCGATATTTCAAAAGGGCCTAAAAAGACCTTATGTGGCTCCAGCTCATTGTCGAAGCAAAAACTATTCCCGGTATAACCCACCTCATAGTTCCCTTCTTTCATCGATATGAATCCATCATCCTTAATTATCCAGTCTTCAGTAAAGTTCTCATAAACCGGAAACAGCGGATTATGGCCAAGGATAAATTTGATATCAGTAATCAGCAATTCCTGGTGCTGCTGTTCGTGCTGTATGCCCAGGTCAACCAGGATTGCCAGGTGATCAGGTAAGGTCTTGTATTGGGAAAATAGTTCCTTCATTTCCTGATCAATATATTCCCTGTACTGATAAACGGATTGAACACCCGGCCTTGAAAGATCTCCTCTTTTATGTCGTACGACACGTTCACCAACGCCCTCATAATAAGAATTAAAGATGAAATCGAAGTTTTCATCATATAGTTTATAGCCTTTCTTGTGATGGATTAATATGAAGGTTTCAAAGAACCAGGATGTGTGCCCCAGGTGCCATTTAGGCGGGCTCACCTCTTCAACGGGCTGGATCACATAATCTTCAATAAATAATGGTGCACAAAGGGATTCAGTGTGCTTCCTGGTTTCGGTATATTGTTTTATTAAGTCTATCATGCTGTTTGGCAAATTCAATTAAAGATAAGAAGTAATTTGATTTATTGAAAAAAAGTATCATTGAAATTTACAAGGAATAGTCTCTTGGTTGCCCTGGTGACAGCTGTGTATAGCCAGCGCAGGTATTCAATGTCAATCATTTCTTTTGTTAAATAACCCTGGTCCGCAAAAACTGCAGCCCATTGCCCACCCTGTGCCTTATGGCAGGTGAGTGCGTAAGCAAACTTAACCTGAAGAGCCTGGTAGTATGGGTTTTGCTGCAGCATCTCCCGGCGTTTTCTGTGAGATGGTATATCACCGAAATCCTTTATGATCTCCTCACCCAGCTGTTTATGCCTTTTCCATCCTAAAGCTGGTGATTCCAGCATGATGGTGTCCAGCATGATCTTGATGTCCAGGCCAGGGTCATCCGGATAATCAACAAAACGAATACTGATATCTGCAAAATGAAAACCATAGATGTGCTCATTCCGGTTGATGCTCATGATCTCTATGATCTCTCCATTGGCAATAAACCCTTTATGGTCATCCCGGTCAAGCCAGAAATAATTATTCCTGACAACCATCATCAGGTCACCTGTTGAGATCTCATTTTCTTTAAATAAGATCCTTGCCCTGATCTCCTGGTTGAACATATTGGCCCGTTTATTTGACCTGCACACGATGATGGTGTCTTCTGCTCCAAAGTCCGAATAGGCCTCGTGCAACTTTTCTTCCAGGTCCATACCGGTAATCTTGTATGTATCTCTGTGATTAATGCTGGTGAACAGTGGAAGAAGATTTCCCCCCCTGGCAATCCGGTTCCTGATATTGGTGGCATTTTTCAGTATGCTGGATTCCCGGGATTGGCGGACGACCTCGGTCAACTCAAGATGATAGGTGTCCAAATGGTAATTGCTCTTTAAGTATGCCGGATCAAGAGCGGGACTGATTTGCAGTCCTACAGGAGGCAATTGAGCGGTATCACCAATTAAAAGGATTTTGCAATTTTCCCCCTGGTAAACAAAATAAACAAGGTCATCAAGTAATCTTTGCGTACCAAAAAGGTTACCTTCTGCTGGTTGAGACTGATCCGGGATCATGGAAGCTTCATCTACAATAAAGAGGGTGTTTTTATGCAAATTTGGAGCAATCTGCAGATGCGTTACACCTTCACGATTGGTCCTGAGTGAATAGAGCTTCTTATGAATGGTGGTGGCTTGTTTGCCACTGTATTGCGAAAAAACCTTGGCTGCTTTGCCCGTTGGAGCAAGCAATACAGATTTGATGTAAAAATCAGGCAGTATATTGACCAGCGAACTGATGATGCTGGTTTTACCGGTCCCTGCATAACCTTTCAGGATAAAGGCAGTATGTTTATTCTTGTTCGATAAGAACCCGGACAGATCATGGATAAGACGGCGCTGACCCTCGGTAGGTTCGTAAGGAAATTGCCTGAACCAGTATTTTGCAATGTCTTGAGCTTCCATGATTAATATTAAGCAAATATGCCATCAGAAAGGATAACCAATTCCGAAGTTCCACATGATATTTCGCAAGCCGGTACTGCCAATCACCCATCGCTGATCAATTGGCTGCGAAGGGTCACGTATTTTCACAGCAGCATCCAGGCGAAAAATAAAGAAACTAAAATCAAAGCGTATTCCCAAACCAGCATCTATGGCGAGTTCAGAGATGAAATCATTAAATTCAAATTCTCCTCCGGCGTAATTCGGGTCTTCCTTCAGCAACCAGACGTTTCCGATATCCGTGAAAAGGGCACCTTTCAGTGATTTGTATACGGTGAAGCGATATTCAGCATTGCCTTCTATCATGATCTCACCCATCTTGTCAATATTATCATCGGTAACGGGGTATGAACCAGGTCCGACAGAGCGGAACCTCCACCCACGAAGACTGTTGGCACCTCCAAGATAAAAGCCTTGCTCAAAAGGTAAGGTTTCTTTCGTATTGCCATATGGAATACCAATGCCGAACATGGATCTTAATACCAGTGAGCTGGTGCGATTGAATACGAAATAATAACGGAAATCATAATCAGTCTTTACATACTGGGCATAAATGATATTAAATAGTGTGTAACTTCCCACGCTGTCTTTGGGCGCATCGAATGCCTTATCGATCAGGTAAAGCAGATTGCCTGAAGATTCAACATTCACCCTCAGAAAAATGAAGTTCTTGAGTTTCCGGATGTCCTGATTATTGAAAGTAAATGTATACCTCAACCCGAAGGTCAGGTGATCGGTATATTGATTTTTGAGGCGCTGGTCATCTAAGTCTTCCAGTTCCTTTGCAAATTCCTCCGTTGGGGACACCTTGACAAGGTTTAATTCAAAGGGGTTAAAAACATGATCCTTGAACGCCGTCTCACTCCAGTTATAACCAAAGGACAGGGTGGCTATACGCCTGAGGTATTGTGGCCTTTGCTGAAAATTAAGACCTGTACTTAAGGCCGTTGTAGGACGGAAATATTTAGGGAACCTTTCTTGCTTTATGGGGATCAAAAATTTCGGAAAGATAATACTGGCCTCTACTCCGGCTTCCCAGGTATTGAAAAACAAGAACTTTTTCTGCTGGCTTTCTTCACCGCTTAGCTTTTGGGCTTCCAGGCCTCCCTTCAACTTTATCCTCAGCATTTCACCCCCACGGAAGATATTCTTATTCAGAAATGTAAGGCTAAGGCCCATACCAAGATCACCACCCCTGTTCGTACCTTCAGCTTCAACCGTATAGGACATCAAAGGGGCCCTTGATAAATTGATGTGGCAATCAATCAATTGATCAGAGGAATCAGAAACTATGGTGTCTTTCTCGAGTTCTGAAAACGCAATACTGGTGTAATCAAAAACATTAAGGAGGCCAAAGCGCCGACGTGATTGTTGTACATCCTCCCGGTTGTAGGGTTCTTTGTCTTCAACAAATATAGACTGCATGATGGTTTTTGGGTTCACCTTTATCTTTCCCTTGTGCAGGAAATAATAATAATTAGCGGGATTGTCCTTTTTGATCTGGTGAACTTCCAGTCGAAGCGTATCATAATTGGTCTTTCTGGACAATATGGGATCAAAATCAGGATTTATATATACTTTATTGATAAAAAAACGGCTATGGGGTATCTCTTTAAAAGTGCCTGGCTGATCCGGGGATGGAATAAGGACATTTTCAATTTTCAGGGTGATATCCAGCTGATGCGTGTTCAGGGCGCTGTCAACTTCATAGAAAATATAATCTTTTGTAAACCGGTAATAGCCATTATTATTTAGCTTTATGGTAATACGGTCGCGCTCCTCATCCATCTTATAGACATTATACAAGCGTCCTCTTTTTACCTGTGAAAGTGCTGTATCCCTGTAGACGTATGAAGCAAGTTGCCGGTCACTGATATCGTACTTAATATTCCTGATTGTATAAGCTTCAGAAGGATAGATGTCATATATAACCTGAACCTTCTTTTTCTTCTTTTTATAATAATCACTTTGTGCTTCTGTTCTGTTGTTGAAGTATCCGAGATTATGGAGATAAAGCTTTATATCTTCTGCAGATTCCTGCATGGCGATGGAATCGAAAATGATGGGCGCTTCTCCAACACCATTCTTCAGCCAACGATTAAATCTATTATCCTTTCCCCTGCTTCCTTGCTGATAGGCCCAGAGCTTAAACCTGAAAAAACTGAGGAATTTTTTATTTGGTTTTTGTTTTATATAAGCGGTGACAGACTTTCGCTCAATCCGTTTTTCCCCGGCCGAGATATTGACCTTGTTCTGCGTGAGCAGGTATTGGTTGTCTTTCAGGTGCTTGGTAGTACTGCATGAGGATATGACAATCAGCAGGGTGATCAGGAGGCATAGTATAGAAAGTGATGACGCTTTCAAAATCGGTTCAGTTCAGGTCTGTTTACACAAATTTACATTATAATTCAGACATTTTTGAAACTCATTTACATTTTAAGATCATCACACTGTTATCCATATCCGGTATTGGAATAAGTTGCTCCGGTATTGTTTCCAGAAATTCATCTACGGCTTGCATCGCACCCCTCCATTTATCATTATAATCATGAATTATGATGATACCTCCCGCGGAGAGCCTCGGGTAGAAGTATTCAAGTCCGGCTTTGATGGGATTGTATAAATCAGCATCGATATGAACAAATGCATATTGCTCTTCCTCCAAACCAATAATCGTCTCCGGGAAATAACCTGGAACGCAAACAATATTGTCATTCCCGGAAACATACCTCTTTACCTTTTCAATGGTTGTATCAGCGAAGTTTCTGGATGTGTAAGTGTTGGCTTCTCCTTCCTCCCGATGAAGGTCACCTTCAGTGAATCCTTTAAATGTATCAAACAAATAAAATTTTCTGGAAGGTTCACACAAATGGATAATCCGGGCGGTCTCCCCTTTATAAACGCCCAGTTCAGCAAGCACACCAGGAATTCCACTGTGCTTAATACGTTCGACCTGGAGCCAGAGGTTAAAAAACCTGGTTTTGTCATGGTAAGTCTTAGACATGCGAAGCAGCTCAGCCGGGATTTTCCCTTCCTTGACCAGCAACTTCCAGTTGACAGGTTGGTTTTGTTTGTCAATAAACATGGTCCAGAAAAAGCGGATAAGATATATCATTACGATTGTGATCAGCAGGATCTCAATAATCTGAAATACGGATAGTTCTGGCATTGGTTAAGTCTTATGGGGTTTCTTTGCTTAGCGGATCAAAGATACATTACCTTTTATAATATCAGTAGTGTGACCGCCCAGGCATCATCAATGCGATTGGTTTCAAATACTTTTTTGCCCCAGCGGTTATAAATGCTGTATTTGAAGGCTGCCAGCGGTATGTGGCATCGGGAGTGTAGGCATCCAGGATGAGTATCAGGCAATGAGCTCTCATTGTTTCCAATGTCAAGCGGTCATTCCATAATCAGTACATTGTGCAGGGTTAAATTTACAAAATATTATTTGCAATTCGATAAATCATTGTATATTTGCACTCCCAAAATGCGGGAAGTGTGAAGAGGGAAGGGTGAAGTGGAGCGAGACGAAGTCGAGTGACATCCCGCCAGA
>JAUXCL010000027.1 GCA_030618905.1 Bacteroidales bacterium
AGGACTGTTTGGCAATGTCTGGCAGCTTAGCAATGATGTATATGATAACGGCAGCTATGTGTTTATAATCATGAAAGGTGGCAGTTATTATAAACCCACCTCAAGCTGGTGGTATGTACAGGGCGGTCCGCAGCCGGCAAACCGCTCACAGATGCTGTTATTGGTATCTCCGGCATTAGACCGTAATTCGACGGTTGGGTTTAGATGCGTCAAAGATAGTAGGGAGTAGGGAGTAGGGAGTATTATATTTGACATGGTACATGGAACATGATCCAGTATCCAGCATCCAGTATCCAGTATCTAGTCTCTGGTATCCAGCGAATTATAATAATCCACCACCCTTATCATATCTTCCTGATTTTGGAACCTGATCTTATTGGTCTTAATGTATGTTTTTATGGCATCTTCCTGATCGCAGAATGCCGATAAAATACATTTCTTGTTTAAGGGGATCCTGCTGGTTATTTCTCCTTTCTTCCTGATATAATAGCTTTGTTCAAGGACATAGGAATCATCCATTATGCCGTCATCCAGGTCATCAACCAGGTGATAGGTAATCTCCCTGCGCAGGAGCAATTGGCAGCGTCCATGGGTTAATACTTCAAAGTAGCCATTTTTGACCTCCTGTTCATCCTTATACGTTGTGTAAATGAACTGATGATCATCAAATGTTAATGAAGTTAACTCTTCAGGTTTGGCAAAAGCAGCCGTATCATCCCCATGGATGAATTGCATCTGTTGCGCATAGATATTGTACCTGTATAACCGGCCTTCAAGCACAGTCCCGTCATTAAGGGATGCCACCCCCTCCTTCCATCCCTCGGTAAAGTATATGCTGCTTGCATTTCCTGTCGTAGCATAATAGACTAAACTTCTGCCTTCAGATCTATCTGAATATACGCCGGGATCCTGAACAGTAGCGGCAACTGTTCTTTCTTGTTTGGGATTACTCTGCTTGTTCTGGTTTTTTTCTATTTGAGAGAATAGGAAAAATGGAAAAATTGTCAACAAGAACCCAATGATATAACGCTTGGTTTTCATGGCTCTTGGGATTAGTTGTTTCTGTGTATAAATATACGAAATATTCAGATGTTTTCCAAGGTTTATTGGCGGAATATTTATTGCAATTTCCTTTTACCTTCCCGCCCCGCCTCCGGCGGGATGTCACTCGGCTTTGCCTCGCTCCACTTCCCTCCCAATAATTATCAGGATCACTCTTGCAACAAAAAACATAACTACCAGAATAAAAATTATTCCTGCACCTGTTGGTATATTTAGCCAGTAAGAGGCCATTAGTCCACAACAAACGCCTGCCAGGCTGATTACTATAGAACCGATAAGGATATAAAGGAATCGATTGGTGAACATGTTGACAATGGTCTGTGGTATCGTAAGCAGAGAGATCACCAGGATGATCCCCACAACCCTGATGTTGAAAACAATGGTCAGGGCGATTAAGACCATCATGGTATAATTGACAAAGGATACCGGAAGCTTCCTGGTCTTCGCAAATTCTTCATCAAAAGCTATATAAATGATGGGGTTGAATAATAATGAAACAAATATTACTAAAATGACGACCAGGGAAAGCATCATATAGAGATCAATCATGGAAACCGTAAGGATGCTGCCAAAAAGATAACTCATCAGGTTGGGTGCATAACCAGGCGTGAGATAGATAAAGATAATTCCGATGGCCATCCCAAAAGCCCAGAGTATCGCAATGGCCGAATCTTCCCGGATGGAAATCTTCTTCGACATGTATTCAATACCCAGCGCCGAAAGCACAGCAAAGATCGATGCGGTTATGATGGGATTCAAACCCAGGAAATAGCCAATGCCAATACCGCCAAATGAAGCATGAGACAGTCCTCCGCTGATAAATACAATCCGCTTGGACACAATGTAGGTGCCGACAATACCACAGCTGACAGATGCCAGTATTGCGGCGATAAGCGCCCTGATAAAAAAGTCATATTGAAATAGTTCCAAAATCATTAGCTTTCATGTTCATGATCATGTTCCATCAGGACAGTATGTGGCAAGTGTCCATGGGTGATAATCTGTATCGGGCAATCGTAAGCAGCCAGTTGATCTTCAGTAATTATGTTGGATTGATGATAATGTAATTTTTTGTTGACACAGGCAATGCTTTTGATATAATAAGAAATGGTGCCAATATCATGCGAAACCAGGATAATGGCCATCTTTTCATTCAGTTGTTTGAGCTTCTCGTAAAGTTCCCCCTCAAACTTATTGTCAACATAAGTACTTGGCTCATCCAGGATGAGCAGTTCAGGGTTGGAGATAATGGAACGGCATAATAATACACGCTGTCGCTCACCACCAGATAAGGATCCTATGGATTTGTCAGCCAGATCTATAATACCAACTTCCTCAAGTATTTCTTTAACTCTTGCCCTGGCATCTTTTTGATCCGGCTTTAATAGATTATCATGATTGATCAGTCCTGACTTGACGACTTCTTTTACCGTAATAGGGAACTTATCATCGATATTCGTTTCCTGCGGAAGGTAACCGATATTTCCGGCATGCTTGCTTTCAAAATGATCCTTAACTACTCCCCGAATTGGTTTGATCAAACCAAGGATTGTTTTTATAAGTGTGGTCTTGCCACCTCCATTGGGACCGATAACCCCAATAAAATCATCGCTGAAGATATCCAGGTTCACATCTTTCAATGCGATTAATCCATTGTATGCAACCGACAGGTTCTTTATTTCAATAAGTCTCTTCTTCATGATGAGTTGTAAGGGTTTCAAGCATCATTTTTGTCAGGGATAGGATTTCTTCATCCCAATTGTAAGAAAGCGGATCAAAAAGAATGACTTTACCATCCAATTCCCTGGCAATGGTTGTTGCGCTTTCAGCATTAAACTGGCGCTGGATAAATACATCTTTCAATCCTAACTCGTTTGCCATTTGAATGGTCTCTTTAATACTCATCAGTGATGGCTCCTTCCCTTCCATCTCAACAGGTATCTGCTTTAGGTTGTAATCCCTGGCATAGTATGATAAAGATGGATGATAGATCAGGAAATTGCGGTTTTCAATTTCGGCAAGCATATCCCGGATCTGAAAGTCAATAGCAGATAATTCCTTCTCCAAATCGCTGAGATTTTTCTCATATAATTCTGCATTCTCCGGGTGAACTTTAACCAGGGCCGTCTTCATATTTATGGCCATTTGAAAACAAGCACCGGGCGACATCCAGTAATGCGGATCTGTACCATGTTGATGTTCCCCTTCATGCACATGGTCATGAATCAGTTTGATGCCTTCAGAAGTATTCACCACAAGCATTTTCGGGTTATTGGCCTGCAGTTTTTCAAGCCAGGCTTTCTCAAAGCCCAGTTCACCAATGGCAAAATAAAAAACTGATCTATTCAGGCTATTTATTTGCTGCGGACTTGGTTCGTACACTGCAGGACTATTACTGGCAGGGATCATCACATTGATCTCATATTCATCGCCTGCTATTTTTTCAAGGAAATACTTCTGCGGCCAGATGCTGGCCGTAAGATGCTTTTTCTCACTATTACCTGAATTCGAAGTGCATGAAGCAATGAGGATACTTATGCAGAAGAGGATTATCGCTGGTCTCATGTTACAAATATACTGAGAATCGAAGAGCGAAAATCGAAAATCGAAAATTCTCGTTACGCGTAACGCGTGACGCGTCACGAGAAGTGATTATGAATACATAATACCTAATACATAATACAGTTTACTATATTTGCAGCCTGATTAATTCCTTAATATGCATTTCGATAAATTGCAGAAGGCCAAAATAACCGGCGCCATAGCCATTAGCATCGCAGCTATACTCTGGGGCTTTGATGGTATTGTCCTTACACCACGTTTATATAACCTGGATGTGGGGTTTGTAGTTTTTATACTCCACCTGATCCCGTTTATGCTCATGAATGTCTTTCTTTTCAGGGAATACAAGTATTTAAAGACATTCAATGTTGATGATTATATCACTTTATTACTGATTGCTTTATTTGGTGGTGCCATCGGTACTATGGCTGTCGTGAAAGCCCTGTTCCTGGTGAACTTTAAATCACTCACCATAGTCATTTTACTACAGAAGCTTCAACCTGTCTTTGCCATTGCCCTTGCCACCATCATGCTGAGGGAGAAATTGCAGAAGTATTATCTTGCCTGGGCTTCCCTGGCACTGCTGGCAAGTTATTTCCTGACTTTTGGTTTTGCGTTGCCTGACTTCGATTCCGGATCCAATACTATCTATGCCGCATTATTTTCACTTCTTGCAGCTTTTTCATTTGGCAGTTCGACAGTGTTCAGTAAGAAAATCCTGCTTAAATATGAATTTAAGACAGCCACTTTTTTTCGTTATGGATTCACGGTTGTGATCATGTTTCTTTACCTCATTATTGCAGGTACACTGTTCCAATTTAATGAAATAACACCATTGAACTGGCTGATCTTCCTTATCATTGCATTTACCACAGGCTCAGGTGCTATTTTCCTGTATTATTTTGGACTGACAAAGGTAAGGGCCATCATTGCCACCATCTGCGAACTTCTCTTCCCTATTTCCGCCATCATCTTTGATTATATTTTTAATGATCAATTGCTTTCGCCAGTGCAATGGATGAGTGCTGCGGTAATGATTTTTGCAATTATTAATTTGAACAGGAGGAATACTAAATCAGTGAACAGTGAACAGTGAACAGTGAACTGAAATTTTCAATTTCCAACTTCCAATTTCCAAGTTTCAATTATTTATAGTAATTTAGAGTAGGAATTTATAACGGTACAAAAAGCAAAATTATGACAGAACATGAGGATGATTTAAAACGGGTTTTTACAGGTTCAAACCTTGATGCTAATTTTGTCAAATCCATACTGGAAGAGAACGGAATTGGATCCATGGTCCGGAACACTTTAAGGGAAAGTCTGGCAGGAGGATATGTGTCCGGTGCCCCTGAGGATTCAAGCAGGGTTTTTGTTGAAAAAAAATACTACGATGATGCCATGAAGCTTGTCAATGCTTACCTCGACTCACTTGAGAACAAAGAAGAATAAAAGCAGTATCCATGTTGAAAATAAAAGTTAATGATGATATCCTCCTGGTTAAGATCAGGATGAAATCTGCCGCTGCCATTTTTAAAAGTGTTGAGAAGTCGAGGAAATACCTGGAGGAATGGATGCCATGGGTTACGGGAACCCGGAAAATTGAGGATGTCAGGGATTTTATCAGGATGGTCAACAGGGTGGATTGCATAAAAAAGGACATGGTCTTTGAAATCTGGCACAAGGATAATTTTGCCGGTATTATCTCTCTTAAGGAAATTGATATGGCCAATCAAAAATCAGAGATCGGTTATTGGTTGACGGAAAAATACAGTGGCCGCGGAATCATGAGCCGCTCTTGTGAAGCCGTTATCAAATTCGCTTTTGAAGAGCTTAAACTCAACAAGGTCTTTGTCAAATGTGGAGTCGATAATATCAGGAGCTACAATATCCCTAAACAATTAAAATTCACTTTTGAAGGCGTTGAACGGGATGGGGAATACCTGCATAACAGGTTTATGGATCTGAAAGTGTACAGCTTGCTCAGAAAAGAATGGCTGAAGCAAAACATGCTGAATAAAAAGCTGAAATAATCGTTTGCGGTTAAAATGATTGGGCAATATATGCTGAATAACGGTTGCCGGATACCATTTTCGTTCCCCTGAAGATAAATGACCACTCACCCTGGGTGGGAATAAATGTGTCGCCAAGATCTATCTGGACATCCTTCTGAAATACATGCCCCTGGAAATACCTCATATATTTAATATTCAGTGGGTCAGTCACGATTACCGTGTCCAACTTTACATCTTCGGAAATACACCGGGCAAACAAATGTTCCAGGTTTCCCGTTTCCTGGTAAACCTCAAAGGCAGGGGTACTGTATTCACCGTAGTTAGGTGCGTCATCTTCCCGCTTACAAGCAAATGATATAATTATGGTGAGACATAAAAAAGCGTATAGCGTTTTCCTCATCGTTGTTTAGAAAGATTTAATTAGTTTTAGGGACCTGTCAGTAAAATACATAACGCATTCTGCATGATAAAATTATGATAATTTATTAAATTCGCCAAACAATATTTTTTAATCCGCAAAGCAAATGAATTTTATACGAGTATTTTTGATTTGGGCTTCACTTTTGTTTATGTATTTTTCCAGCCTGGCCCAGGCTGTTGAGATTGATGATGGCTATTTGCTGCTGAACGCAGCTGCCAATGACCCGGTATACACCACCTATCCGGCTGCTATGGAAAGATCTCGTTTGTATGGAGATAAAGGATACAAGCTGGATTATTACACAGACTGCCTGCCCCATAATTATAGCGCTGATAAGTCCGGGAAAATGTTTTGCTTATGGAAAGTCAACCAGGTGGTGATTCCAAATGCCGGGGAATACTTCAGGCAAGCAAAAATTGTGGCATCTTTCCCGGATATGCTGGTCCTCTCCTATGAACCATGGCCCGGAATCCATGTGCAGGAATCTTTCATCGTCTATTCATCAAAGATAGCCATGGTCAGGATGTGGATTTCAAATACCGGGGCTGATGATCAACAGATCGAGCTCTATCCTGTGATACTTTTTGACAAGGATTCTTTGCATATTACTGATTACCGGGATGGGGCCTATCACTTCAATCATTTTGAGAGCAGGAAAAGGCTGATCAGCAACCTTTATTCCAAAGGAGGATATCCCACACACTGGCAAAATCTTTTTACCGGTGATTTTGAATCTTATTCTTATGGAGGTTATAAAACCGATATGAATGGATTCTATGACATTATCAAAACGGATTTCTATGCTGATAACCGGAATGATTCGCTAAATGGTGTTACTGACGACTTTGTCCGGTTCGTTTCACTGCATACAAAATTCAACCTGAAACCCGGAGAATTCAAAGAAATAAGGTATTTCAGGGCGATGATCGATGCCGGTGAGGACCCGGAAGCTTTCAATGAAATTGACTTATTGAAACTCATGCCGGTACAACAATTTGTCGACTATAATGTATCCTTGTTCAATTCTATACCCCATATCGATTTTGAGACCGTACAGGAAAAAATGATCTATCTGTCGGCATTGAACCTGGCCAGGGGATGTATGCTCCCTCCTGCCGGTGCAACAAATCATAATTACTATGTTTTTTCACGGGAACCACTTTGGGGTTGGGGGCACGGACACCAGGTACTGCACGAATCACTCAGTATGATGGCATACGCTTACCTGGATGCTGAATCTGCCCAAAACTCCCAACGTGTTTATATGGAGCAGCAGGGAAACGATGGACTGATTGCCTACCGGCATGGCCCCAGAGGGGCGCAGACATATCCGCATAAAGGGATGCCGACTACCTCTGCCCCATTTTACAGCTGGATCAACTGGGAAATCTACCAGGTCAGTAAGGACCGGGAATTCCTGGAAGAGGCCTATCATTCGGGTGTTGATTACACAGAATGGCTTATCCGCAACAGGGATACAGACCAGGATGGCCTGTTTGAATGGGGACCCTATGGGATCATTGAGAATGTCAGGGACTGGTACAACGTTGTTTTTCAGGTCTCCGAAGAGCGCTACCTGGACATTGACAAAGAAGATATTTCGGATGAACTTGAATGCCTTGACCTGAGCCTGATGGTGGTTAAAGAAATGAAATGCCTGGCAAATATGGCTGATGCATTGGGCTTGAAAGATGAAGCTGAGCATTGGCATGAAAAATCAAATGAGATCGCAGGGCTGATCAATAAAACCATGTGGGATCCTGAAAGTGGATTTTTCTATCATGTAGATAAAAATGATCATTCATTCTTTTTTATGGACCGGGACTTAAGGCGAAAGGAAATTATAGGATTCTTGCCCTTATGGGCTGAAACGGTGAGCCAGGAAAGGGCAGATACCCTGATGAAGACCTTATTGGATACTGATCAGTTCTGGAGGAAATACGGTGTCCCTACCCTGTCTGCTGCAGATCCCTGGTATACACCCGATGTGGATTACTGCTGTAAATGGAACGGCCCCGTCTGGCTCCTTTGGGATTATATGGTTTTCAGGGGCCTGCTGAATTATGGATACAATAAAGAAGCAAGGGAACTGGCAGATAAAATGATGCTGGCAGTGACCACCCAACTGGCTAAAAATCATAATTTCTGGGAATCTTACAGCCCGGATAATGATGTGCTGAACTGCCCTTCTAACTATATTTGGGATGCGATAATAGCGAAGATGTTGATAGATCTGGAGGATAGTGATTAGTGGTTAGCGGAAAAATAGTATTAAGTATCAGGTATTATGTATTAAGAAAATGGCACTATGTGTCTCTATGTCCTCTATGTGACTCTATGTGTCTCTATGTCCTCTATGTGACTCTATGTCCTCTATGTGACTCTATGTGACTCTATGTGACTCTATGTGACTCTATGAGTCTCTATGATACCGGATACAGGATCAAAAATGAAATTGAAAATTGAACTTTGAACATGAATTTTAAGCAAGTATATAACACCAGATTCTGTAAGGGATTCAGAAAGACAAGCAGGATTCTATTCTTAATCTTCGCATTCTCCAGCCTCTTTCTATTCATCTTTTCATTTACCAGCGGGCCATTCTGGATTTATTACCGGATGGGTACGGCAAAAGCCGGAATTACTGAAAAGCCTGATTGTATAGTGCTACTGGGTGGTGGTGGCATGCCAAGTGAATCGGGATTAATACGATGTTTTCATGCGGCAGAGGCAGCCCGCATCTTTCCGGAAGCAAAAGTATTGATTGCCTTACCTGGAAAAACAGGCGACACGAACAGTTCACTGGCCAGGATGGAACAGGAACTGCTTATGCGCGATGTTGATTCGATCAGGATCATTACAGAATCCAAAGCTACCAATACACGGGCACAGGCATTAAATATTATCCAGAACTACCCTGGATTGGCAAATCAGAATATCTTGCTTGTCACCTCACCGGAGCATTTATACCGGGCCGTTAAAACCTTCGAAAAAGCTGGTTTCTTTCATGTGGATGGATTTCCGGCTTTTGAGCAGGCCATTGAAGCTGAACTGTTTTTTGATGGCAGGAAATTGGGTGGCCGAAAGTATATTCCTGAAGTTGGTGGAAGCATTCAGCTTCGGTACCAATTCTGGAACCACCTCAAATATGAAATACTGATCCTCAGGGAGGGTACAGCTATCATCTATTATAAGTTAAAAGGATGGATATGATCTGTCAGCTAATCGTTTTTTGACGGTGGCTGTTCACAAAGAGGATATCTCCAAGTTTATCATAGCCCGTAAAGAATTCACTGCCTTCATGTTTGAGATGGCTTGCCCGGAATCCCAGAATTGTAAGACCTGCTTCTTCTGAGTTTTCATTGATAAGTTCCTTGGTGCTCAGGCTTTCATCTTTCTTAATAATGGTAATATTTTTTTCAGTGATGGGGATCCTGCCGGCCTTCATCAACTCCAATAAATTTTCCCGGGTTTTTTCAACTTCATCCTCCTCCACAATTTCAAAGATCTTGATCGGGCTCTTATACCAGGTGGGGTGGCCGGAGATGATATATCCCAGAAGTATCATCAGGTTGGAATTCTCAAAATCAAAACTTCGGATCCAGATATGAATACCATTTTTGTAATTGGCCTTTTTGCTGGAAGTCCCCAGGATACACACATCATTCTGCCCTGCCCTGACCATATTAATATTCTCAATAACTTCATCCAGGTTCTCCGGATTAGACTTATCAAAATCAAAGATCACCATATTGTTCTCCATTCCTGATATCCCGGGCAATTGAATACTCTGGGCTATTGCAGAGGTATAGGAAGGGGAAATCAGGGTGTCGATATAGATGTTTTTATACTTTTTTTCAGTCTTTTCGATGAGTTTCTTCAAAATATCGGAAGATTCCTCCTGGTTCTCCGAGGAAAAGTAACCGTCCATCAAATGTATGTATGTGCCAAATCCGTACTTATAAGCGATCCAGTCAAGCAGGTAAAGTACAGAATCCCTGTGGAATGTCTCTTTTGAAATGCTGATGGCTGAAGGCCTCCAGGATTCACCTGAACGGTAATCCATGGACTGTTGAAGATAAAGCTGCAATCTCCTGTTTAACTGAAATAATGCCCCTTTGAAAATGGATTGCAAACCCTTCCTTTCCTTATGATAACTCTGGATCATGTAATACAGCAGGATCATGATGGCGATGGCCAGCAAGGTTAGCAGGGTGTTGATCTGGAACATCAGCCACAGGCAGGCCAGGAAACCGATAAGGGAAATGACCCACCTGGAGCGGAATGTAGGCCTGTACGAAGGGTCTGAACCAAAATGATTCAGAAAGCTGATCAGGCATATAGAACCATAGGTGAGCATGAAAAACATGGTGATCACCGAGGCAACGGCATTGACACTACCCAGGGATACAAAAATAAAAGCGATGAGACATGTTACCAGGGAGGCATTAAAAGGTTCATTGTCCTTTCTCTTGCCCCGGGCCAAAAACCTGTTTGCCACCTTCAGCGGGAAAGTCCGGTCATGGCCTAATGCTTGCAAAGTCCGTGGTGCCACCAGAACAGAACCTATAGCTGAGGAAATTGTCGAAGCTGCCAGGCCAATTGGGATTACCCATTTACCACCAATGGCGATATCAGACATGACAAGTTGTTTGTTGAGCATATCTTCCGGACTGACAGATGCATTCATTTTCCAAATAACGAATACATAGACGATCATACCGGTGAAGGTAGCTGCCATGGTGCCAATGGGAATGGATTTGCGCGGGCTTTTCAAGTCGCCAGACAGGCCGACACCTGCTGTCATTCCGGTAAATGCCGGGAAGATGATGGCCAGTACCACAAAGAAATTGTCCATATTCTTGAAGGAACCGGAAAAAAGAGAAGTTTGAGTATTTTCAGCATACTCCGTGCTTCCGGCAAAAAATAAGGCAAGGGCAACGAATAAGATTCCCGCCACAACATAGAGGGCTTTGATGCCCAGATTGCCACCCCGGTTTAATATGAGAATGGAAAGCAAAGCCATGGCCGGCAGGCTGATGGCCTGACGGGGCAGGTAAATATTATGCTCCCTGATCATCCAATTGAAAAAAGGCTCGAAGGCTTCTGTAAAGGCAATGACATAAAATGCCACGCTGATGGCCTGGGAGAAATAAAGTGCAATGCCAATGGTGGCACCGATATTCAATCCAAACGACCTGGAAATAATATAATATTCCCCACCTCCTTCAACCCTTTGGTTGGTGGCAATCTCAGAAAGTGCAAGGGCTGTGGGTACCGTGACTAAATGCCCGATGAAGATGATCAGCAAGACGCCCAATAAGCCAAGGGTGCCAACGGCAAAACCAAATCTCAGGAACAAGATCGCCCCCAGGATGGTGGAAATTCCTGCAAGGAAGACAGGAGCGGTTCCAAGGCCGAGGGACTTGCGGGTTGCCATATTAATTGTCAATTGTCAACTGTCTATTGTCGATTTTCATAGCAAATATAGGGAAGATTTGTTAGTTTTGATAAATGAATAAATTGCTATATTGTTATATTGTTATACTGTTAATATTTCCAATTCAGCTTAGGGCTCAAATTCCCACCGACTTCTGCATTACAAAGTCAGAATACAAATTATTTGAATTGATTAACCAGTATCGGAAGGATAATGGGCTGCCTGAACTGGCATTGTCCGTATCTCTGTCATTTGTCGCTACAGCCCATGTAGCCGACCTTGTCAACAATCATCCTGATACCGGAATATGTAATTTGAACTCCTGGTCAGATCAGGGCAATTGGATATCCTGCTGCCATAACGCTTATGTCCCGAAATCAAATTGTATCCTGAACAAGCCCAGGGAGCTGACTGAGTACCGGGGTGAAGGACATGAACTGGCATACTGGGAGCCTATGCTGGTTGTTCCTGACAGTGTAATGCATTTTTGGGCCACCATCAGGGAATCCAGCAATTTTCTGTTAAATAAAGACAAATGGAACAAATATAAATGGAGGTCACTCGGTGTGGGGATGCTTGAAGGCTATGCCGTGATCTGGGTTGGGGAATTGACCGACCGTGCAGGCAAACCCGGGATTTGTAGTAAGGAAAGAGAAGCAGTCATCGCTCCTGCTGCTGCTTCAACAATAGCCTTGATTACCGAAAAGAGTGACAGGTATTATGTGATCTGCGCCAGCTATGAAGTGGAAAAAGATGCGATGACGGATGCTAAGGCCTTATCCGGAAAAGGTTATCCGGGCACTAAAGTCGTCAGGGGCGATCAGAATTACCGGGTATCCTTAGGCGATTTTCAAAGCCTTGGTGATGCCAAATCTTTCAAATCAAAGTTGGGAGAGCAATTCAGAAATGTTTGGATCTTGCAGTTCTAGCGCTTGACCAGTTCAGCCATTTTTCTTCCTATATCTGCGGGTGAATCAACCACCTCAATTCCGCAGGAACGCAGAATTTCTTTTTTGGCTTGAGCAGTATCTGATTTACCACCGATGATGGCACCGGCATGGCCCATGCGCTTGCCTTTAGGGGCAGTCGCACCTGCAATAAAGCTAACCACAGGCTTGGTATTGTTTTCCTTGTACCAATAGGCAGCTTCAGCTTCCATGTTGCCACCAATCTCACCGATCAGGACAACCCCTTTTGTTTCAGGGTCATTGATCAGGAGCTCGAGCGCTTCTTTTATTGACAATCCCAATACAGGGTCACCGCCGATACCGATGGCGGTTGTTTGTCCCAGGCCGATTTCAGTCAGTTGTTGGACCGCTTCATAGGTAAGTGTTCCGGAACGAGATACGATTCCTATCACGCCGGGTTTATGGATAAAGCCGGGCATAATACCAACTTTAGCCTGATCAGGCGTGATTACACCCGGGCAGTTAGGACCGACCAGCTGGCTATTCTTATCACTCAGGTAAGATTTTACCCTGATCATATCATCGGTTGGAATACCTTCTGTGATACAAATAATTACTGCAATTCCTGCATCAGCGGCTTCCATAATAGCATCAGCGGCAAAGGGAGGCGGAACAAAGATCACTGAAACGTCTGCACCGGTTTCTTTTACAGCATCAGCAACCGTATTAAACACCGGTCTGTCAAGATGGGTCTGGCCTCCTTTTCCAGGGGTCACGCCACCGACCACCCGGGTTCCGTATTCAATCATTTGTGAAGCATGGAAGGTCCCTTCTTTACCGGTAAATCCCTGCACAAGGACCCTGGAATCTCTATTCACGAGTACGCTCATATCTCTAAAGTTGGTTTACAGCGCTAAGATAATGAAAAAGTGATTAAATTTGCTATCAACTCAATCACTCAATCACTCAATCACTTAATCACTTAATCACTTAATCACTCAATTACTTCCATGGCAAAAGTATCAAGCATCATAACAGATAACGACACCATCTGTGCGCTGGCGACTCCGGCAGGATCAAGTGCCATCGCTGTGATCAGAATTTCGGGCCCAAACTCACTTAAAGTTTTAAATGAGGTGTTTAGACCTAAGAAAAAGAAGACTAATATCTTAGATGCTTCATCTCACACGATCCATTTTGGATATTTTGAGGCCAAAGAGGAGTTGATTGACGAGGTGCTGGTCAGTATATTCAGGGCGCCGAACTCCTATACCGGAGAAGATTCTGTTGAGATCTCATGTCACGGATCAGAATTTATTCAGCAAAAGATCATTACTGCATTGATAGACAGTGGTGCAAGGATGGCCAAACCCGGGGAATTTACTTTGCAGGCATTCATGAACCGTAAGTTTGACTTATCACAGGCCGAAGCCGTTGCAGACCTGATCGCATCCAATTCAAATGCATCTCACCAGTTGGCACTCAATCAGATGCGTGGTGGCTATTCTCAGAAGATCCAGCATTTGAGGCAGCGATTGCTGGAATTTGCTTCATTGATCGAACTGGAGCTTGATTTCAGTGAGGAAGATGTGGAGTTTGCCGACCGGCCGGCATTGTTTAAGCTATTGGATGAACTGTCGACAGAGATTAGTATTCTTGTAGAATCCTTTTCCCATGGCAATGTATTGAAAAGAGGGATCCCTGTGGCCATCATAGGAAAGCCTAATGTTGGCAAGTCGACCTTGTTGAATGCGATTCTGAATGAAGAGCGGGCCATTGTTTCAGAGATACCCGGGACCACCAGGGATACCATTGAGGACACCATTATTCTGGAAGGCATCGCATTCCGGTTCATTGATACGGCAGGCTTGCGTGAAAGTACTGACAGGTTAGAAAGTATTGGTATTGAACGGACCCATGAAAAGATCAGGGAAGCCAGGATCATCCTGTTCATGTTTGATGTCGGTGAAGATTCATGTGAGACGATACAGGAAGCTCTGGCATCATTCCGGGATGAGTTGCAGGAGAGCCTGAATGAAGAGGATTTTAAATCCAGGAAAATAATTGTCATTGCCAATAAGATCGATCAGTTGATAGAGGCACCAAGACATTTCAAGGATTTTGTGGAAATGGAATGTGTATTCATTTCAGCCAAGCGCAAGGAAAACATAAGCATGATCTCCGAAAGCCTGGTGAATGCTGTAAAATCAATCGATATCAGGGACAATGTCATCGTTTCCAATTCCCGCCATTACGAAGCATTGAGCAAGGCACTTCAGGCCATCAATAAAGTACAGGAAGGTTTTGAAAACGATGTCCCCTCCGACCTGGTTGCGATTGATATTCGCGATGCCTTGTCACAGCTCGGCGAGATCACCGGCGAAGTCACCAATGATGAGATTTTGCAGAATATATTTAATAACTTCTGTATCGGAAAATAGACCGAGGAGTGCAGCGACGCGGGATCTGTTTCATGTGAACAGTGAACGGTGAACTGTGAACGGAAAATCAGATATCAACAAGCACTTAAAAAGGCAGCTTAAATATAATTAGTAATCCTTAATATTGACAAAATCCTGTCCTGAAAATGGGGGAAATTATAGTAAAACCGATTTTATTTCATCGATCTTTTTTGATGGGACTCCTGTTTGTTTGGCGTATGAGGGCCATTTATTAACGATGTCATGTATTTGATTTATAATACCTTTACCATTCTTTACTCGAATAGATGTTGCAATTGAGAGCATATCATTCTCAGTAATATTCTTCCTTTTTCCATTGATACTTAACGCATGTTGACTTACCCATCTACTCGATGGATTAAACGACCAGGAAATATCATATGCAGGAGCTAACTCCCATACACCACCCTCTTTTAGCCTGAATGCGAAATTCTTTGTATGATCATCACAATTAAATGCCAAAACATTAAATACCATTCTTCTGAACATTTGTTCAGCCTGGGGATGAGGTAGTCTCAACATTCTCATTGTTTGAAATAATTGCTCATAACTGTAACTATGAACATCATCATAATCAAAGTGCCGCATAGCACATAACGTCTGAATATGATGCTTGTTCTCAGATCCTTCACGGTCAAACCTTTTAGTCATAAAATGAGCTCTATCATTTTCTTCCAGAAGACGACATTCCATCATATCAATACCACAATCAACTGCCATGTTATGATAAGCCATTTCAATTCGACCATAACCTTTTGGATTACCTGGTTGTAAATCATTAACACCGTCAAGTTTTATCAACCAATGTTCAAAACCAGAGGGTACCCGAGTTTGTCCTGACCTTACAGCACCTGTTTTTTCATTATACGCTATTATTGCCTTTGCCCTCATACCTCCAGCGGAGGTACCAATCTTAAGTATATCTTGCATTGCTTTTTTCTCATCTACATTCAGATTTACATTAAATTTTTCTCGTTCATGCAATATTTTCTTTGACAATTCAACCAATTCATCAACATCAACACTAAATGTATTCTTAGCCTTTTTGAATTTGGCAGGTTCAAACTCTAATGCCCCCATCCCACGAGATCCTATAAAACATAATTTTTCGACAGGATTCATGGAATTTGGAGCTCTTCCTTGATCAGCTAACCAGGCATCAATTAACCGATTTCCATAATTATCCGGTAATGAATCTGCTAGTAATCCAGGCAAACCATTATATGTTGAGACTTTTCTTAGCTCTGAGAATGAAAATATTCTTCTATCAGAATCAATTGGCATTTTTATTGGAGCTAAATCCAATGACCTTGCTCTAAATGCCGGGTCATATTCAAAACTACCTAATTGTGTATTATCATCCCAGGCTATTGCTCCAACCCCAATTCCCCATATATTTACGAATGCTGTTGTTATCATTACCAATCACTTTCAGGTTGATCATTTTTTCTTTTATTACTAGCTCGTTTTCTCCTTTGCTGCTCCAACTTAGCAAGTTCAATTGGGCTTATTTGATTCTCTATTGTGAATACATCCATTACATGAAACAAATCTAAAGCACGTAATACTTGTACCAGTGTAGATATATTTACAATATCACCATTCTCTAAGAGACTTAACGTTGTACGATTAATACCAGCATCTTTAGCAACATCATGCTGTGTTCTATTTTGTGCTATTCGATGATGTTTTATAAATGCTCCTATTGTTTTTATAATAGCATCATCACTCATTGCTAACCAATCATTGTTGGACTTATTCATCATTATACTCCTATTTTATACTTAATGTTGTTTATAGTCAACAAATATACACACTTTATTAACACAAACTATATCTTAAATATTATCTCAATTACTACTATTTTCTCTTAAATGACAATCACTAACACGCGGGATTTGTTTCATGTGAATAGTGAACGGTGAACTGTGAACGGTGATCATCCTACGCTGCGCTACGGATGACGAAGCCGGTGAACGGAAAATAAAATATCGCTTAATTTTCCG
>JAUXCL010000204.1 GCA_030618905.1 Bacteroidales bacterium
GCATCCAGTATCTAGTATCCAGTATCCAGTATCTAGTATCCAGTATCCAGTATCACCAGAACAAATTATCTTTACAACAAACTATCTTTTGTGAAGGCTATTACCAAACATTGTATCTTATTTTTGGTCTGCTTCTTTGGTGTATTTCATATGGAGGCACAGCAGGCCACAGATAGCCTGAAAAGCTATTTCAATTTGGGTGCCAGGTTTAATTATGGCGTTGTATTCAGGCATTCCAAGGACCTTCCCATTGAAACACAATCCAACCCCATGGGTTATGAGCTGGATTTTGCCTGGCACTTTGTCAGTCAGTATGCACGCGACTATTGTAATTGCTATCCCAAAGTCGGTTTTTCTTTATATTATTGGGATTACCGCAATCCTGATATTCTGGGCCACGGAATGACACTGATGGCCTTTGTTGAACCTTTTTTCAACGCACACAACAGGGTCAGTCTTTCCATGCGTGCAGGATTAGGATTGAACTATCAGGATAAACCCTATCATCCCATTGACAATCCACTGAACCTTGCTTACAGCACCCACTTTGCCTATGCGATACTGCTAAATTTTAATGCCAATTTCAAAGTCAGTGATCATGTAAAACTTATTCTGGCTGCAAACTATAACCATATTTCCAACGGGGGTATCAAGCTGCCCAATAAAGGCTTGAACTACCCGAGCTTTAGCTTTGGTGTGGATTATTCATTCCATAAATCACGATTTAACAAAATTAAAACAGAGGATTGGAAGGCGGAAACCTTTGAGCGGAGATGGCGTAAGGATTTCGGCTTGTTCCTGGGCTTCAGGGGAATTACTGATGATGAAAACCTGTATTATGTGAAAGGCATATTTGGCCAGTATGCATGGCAGATCTCTCGTGTTTCCGTTTTTCCCTTCGGCCTTGAATACCTTCATGACGGTGCAGAGCTGGTCAGAAGCCGCATCTATCCATCCATCAGCCATAAGGCAGCCAATAAGGTATCTGTTTATTCCGGGTACGAGTACCTGCTCGGCAAGCTGGTCTTATCCTTCAATCTCGGGCTCTATGTTTACAGTCCCGACCGTACCTCATCCATCATTTACCAGCGTTATGGCTTTAGAATCCAATTATTCAAAATGGTCTTCGCCGGCCTCAACCTCAAAACACACGGACATATTGCGGAGTTTTTTGATGTGAGAATAGGAGCGTCATTCTAAATCATGTTCCATGTTCAAGGTTCGAGGTTCAAGGTTTAAAATAATTTGAAATTTGAACTTTGTCCATTGAACATGGAACCTGATTTGAACAAAGCCCTCTCTCATCTGTATATTATAAAACTATAAACCTATGGATCTTGACATCAGCATATACAACAGCACCGAAATAACATTCCACCGCATAGCGCAATTCATCGCACTTACAGGGATTAACCTGATTAAAAAAGAAGCCGATGACAGCCATTCCAATATGGCCTGGGAAGCATCGACAGGAGTCCTTGCCGGACGGTATTTTACCATCAGGGGGCAAAAGTTCAGGCTTGTTTTTAAGCCCGATTCCTTTCACCTGGTATTTGAAGATGATCAGCGTATTATTAAATCCAAACTTAAACTGGCAGAGAGATCCGTGGATGAAATCATGGCATGGTGGGAAGAGAATATTTTCATGCTTGGTTATCAAGGTAAATTGGTTAAAACACCACATTATCAGTTGCCAGACCAGCCGGAGTATCATGCAAGCAATCTCAAAGCTCCGGATCAACATTCATTAAGCCTTTGGATCAACTGGCGAACGCAGGCCAACGGGGTGCTTAAAGAGCTCAACAAACTGGCCGGGATCAATGCTGATATCCGTATCTGGCCGCATCATTTTGATACAGGAGTTTATTATCCATTTAAATATGATGATGGCAGCGAGATTCAATCTGTCGGGGCCGGTCTTGCCATTGCTGATACGATGATACCCGAACCCTATTATTATATTTATGGCTGGAGCAAAACCGGGGATATTGATTACACCAGGACCCCGGCGCTGGAAAAAGGGAAATGGCTGACTGATGGCTGGAAAGGCGCAGTGTTAACAGCCCGTGAAGCGGAATCCCGAAAGGAACCGGGAGGAAAGCGACCGATGTGGTAAATGAATTTTTTAAAGGGACATTTGAATTCTTTAAAAGTCAGTTATAATGAAATATGGTATTCATATTACCATGTTCAAGTTTCGAGGTTTAAGGTTCAAAGTAATTTGAAATTTGAACTTTGTCCATTGAACATGGAACATGAATCTAACTACTAAATACTCAATACTAATCACTCTATTTTTACAATCTTCTTCATCATCACCTCATCCCCTGCTTGCAGTCTGATAAAATAAACGCCTTCTGGTAAATCACTGAGGTCATAACTCTTTTCATAGACCCCCGGCCCTTGCATTTCTTCATCCAATCTTCGAATCTTCCTTCCGGAAATCTCATATAAATCAATTCTAGTGACGCGTGATGAGTGACGCGTGACGCGAAGGTGCAAGGCACCTGAGCACGGATTCGGGTATACCTGTATATTTTCTGCAAGATGTTCCATCATCCCAATCGCCATCCCTGTCGTAAAAAAGCTTCCTTCTGCAAATTCAATGATATTACCATCAAAATCTTCCACTGTTTCAGCCATTAACTCCACATAATATTGCTGTTCCTCTTCCAAAACAAAGCCTGGAATGATGGTGATGATCATCTTGTCCTCACTGATGACACCGGAAAAAGCTACTGTTTCACCTTCACGGTCACTTTCTTTCATCATGATAAGTTCAGGAATATCTTCATCCAGGATCTCATCACCACCAGCCTTACGAACAGGTTCATCAAAAATAATTTGTATTGCTGTAGCAGGGTCAATATTTGCGGCTCCATTTTCAGGTATAAAAAATACCGATGGGATTTCGTCTTCCAAAAGGCCGTTCAGGGTAAGCTGCCGTGCAATACGTCGTGTATTGTCGACATTGTCATAGTTCAGGGTAAGTACATCTGTGTAAATTCCTGGCTCATACGGTGCAAAAGCAATGGTGATCATTGTACTTGTATTGGGAAAGATACTGATTGGAAATTCAGTAAGCACCTCGTATTCAGCAAGATGATTATGGGAGCTTGTAATATCAATGACATTCCCGGAATTGTTGTTGATGAATAAATACATTTCTTTGGCATTATCATAACCCGCAAAATTACCAAATGACAAATCATTGATCGTTGTATACAAATTCGTTTCCCAGGAGAATTTTAGTGCGCGGTAACATGTTACATTCTCCGGTACTATTAATTCCATTGACAATGAGTTGTCAGGGTTGAGTTCAGTCATCAGGATCTCTGATATAGTAGCGCCCCATCCAACAATACGTTTTTCATTCTCAAGCACCCTGAAGCTACCTGTCGCCGGGGCATATATAATGGGCTCATGTTGATAACTCCATACCAGGGTTGCCAGCATATTCTCTTCATTAATATTATATTCCATTGCTCTTGAAAATTGTGACTGGTGCAAATTCCCATTATCATACAAAGTATAATGGCCATTTGGCATCTTCCGAATATCATGCTGATGTGAAAAACCAATGGGGTCATTAATAATATCAAATTGATTATTAGTGGCATTCTTCCCAAAACGCCAGATAATGTCACCGGTACTGTAATCAATTTTGGTAATCTCATCCATATTGCGGCTTGACAGCAGGAGATTACCATCATCATCAAACTCAAAGGCATTGCCATGGCAATAATCAATACTTGGGGCTGTCAGATTAATATCAGGTGTTGCATCTGTAATCTCGAAATGGTCCCAGCTTCGCCACTGCCAGTGCACATTCTCATTATTATCAACCTCCTGGATAATCAATCCGGTCACAATAGCATCCGGATTTCCGCCCGGAACGATCAGGCTCATGTTTACAGGCTGTGGGTCATATGACATTACAAGATAATGCCCGTTATCCATCCAAAGCATGTCATGAGAATCCAAATCATATCCATTGCCAGTTCTCACAGAATCAATGATATTATAAGAGCTGTCTGCTATATAATACTTCTCATTGGGAGACATCGTGGCAAAATTTCTGCACCATGTCAATAAACCGTTTGGCAAGACATGAAAGTTAAAATAATTATGATTAGGAGTCCTTTGATAATAAATGGGGGTACCGAAATTATCTAAAATGACCGAATAATTATTGTAGAAGGGTCCGAGCATTCTTGCATCCAGGTTTGTGAAGGTATATGTATTGCTAATATAACCCGATGTTGAAGTTACCGGTCCTGGAAAGTCAGGTGGAAGATCTTTGTCCAGCCGGCTATGATTCTTCTGTGGTTTTTCGTTTGGCCCATCACCTGTCCA
>JAUXCL010000172.1 GCA_030618905.1 Bacteroidales bacterium
ATCGGCGAAAGGTGGTCAACTTGTCCGTTTTTTCCAATACAAGCAGAAAATAGAATAGTAAATAATATTGAGAAAATAAAAGTTGTCTTTTTCATATCAGGATGTTTTTTTGAATTTATTGAGGCTAATATAGGGAAAGTTTGATTACATGTTGCCAGCAAAGGTTTATCATAAATCTAATAAAACAAAAATGAGACAGCCGAAACTGCCTCATTTTGAACATGTGATCAAAAAATGGAAAGAAGCGAATAAATATTGATGATGTTACTCCTCAGAATTGAGTTTAATACCTAAAATATAAAAATTTAATTGTCAAGCATGGTCAATTTGCCCCTGTTGACCGCTGAACCATTATTCAGGTTTACAATCTGATCGCAGGTAAATTCCGGGATCCCCGGACAATAGCCGTTATGCATAAATACCATCTGGTTTCCCTTATCCAATAATAGGGTGAAAGGGACAGCTGAAATGTTCATGGCCCTCCTAAGTTCCCCGTTCTCGTCTATATAATTGGCAAATTGCACATCATTGCCATAAATGTAAGGTTTAACCATATCGGCCCTGGTATTGGGGTTGACACATATGCCCACTATTTTAACCTTGCTACCCTTCTCCTTTTTCGTATCCCAGGCTTCACTGAGATCATTGATCAAGCGAAGACTTTCATCATCATCCATGCTCCAGAAAAATAAAATGGTATGGCCCTCCGGATTAAGCACGTCAACTGCAGAAATGTATTCTCCTTCAAGGCTTTTGATATTTATATTGGGAATGGCTGATTGCCCTATGCTAACTGAAACTGAGAGCAACATGACCATGATCATTGACATAAGTTTTTTCATGATTCCCTCCTTTTATTTAAATTCTATTTGATTAAAAATAAGACTGTATCAAATGTACGCTACGAAGTCTTAAAATTTTGTTAACTGCCTGTTAAACTTATGTTAAAAAAAAAGCCCCGGTCTCCCGGGGCTCTGTATCATATTATATTGGAATTTTCTATTTCAACAAAAAGGAAATATCAGATCCCGGCTCAAATTCCCCGGGCTCCTCGCCAAACTTGAAATAACGCATAGGTCTGGGACCTTTGAGCTGAATATCATCTCCTTCAATCTGCAGCAATGTACTTTCACGTAATCCAACAATAGGCATTTCCTTGTTTACGATCTGAAACTCCTCCAGACGCTGCTCCCTGGTTTCACCGGCATGGCCCTGTGCATGTGCATCCAGGTAATGCGGATTGATCTGGAATGGGATCAGCCCGGTGCAATCAAAGCTCTCCGGTTGAATGATCGGCATATCATTGGTGGTCATCAGGCTTGGACATGCGACATTAGAACCTGCGCTCCAGCCCAGGTAAGGGGTCCCGCTTAATACCTTATCGCGGATGGCATCCATGATCTTCAGCTTATGCATCATGTGCACCAGGTGAAAAGTATTGCCTCCTCCCACTGCTATAGCTTCTGCATCTTTAACAGCCTGCACAGGATCTATGTCATGGTGGATTGACTCCAGCTCATAAGCGAATTGCCTGAATACTTTTTGAACTTTCTCCTCGTAAATGTCATAGGACTTTGCAATCCTTTCAGGTGTCAGGCCCATACCTGCATAAGGGATGAACAGTACTTTTTTAACATCGGATGGAGCAAGGAAATCTTTGATAAATGGTGATGGCCATGCCAGATAATCTTCACCGTAATTTGTAGAATTGCTAATCAGTAGAAGGCGCATAGGATACATTCGTTAAATAACGCTGAGCGTTACCAATATTAGATTAATTGCGGTTTAAACACTTAATAAAGTGCCCAAGAAAGGACTCGAACCTTCACGAGCATTCGCTCACTACACCCTGAATGTAGCGCGTCTACCAATTCCGCCACTTGGGCAGGTACTTTACAATTTACACTTTACAGTTTACAATGTACAATATTGTAAAAACTAAATTGTAAAGTCTAAATTGTAAATTCATCCGTGCCCAGGACAAGAATCGAACTTGCACGAACTTGCGTTCACATGGCCCTCAACCATGCGCGTCTACCATTTCCGCCACCTGGGCTGTAGGTGTGGGGGTGCAAAAATAACATTTTTTTCATTAAGCATTCATTCTATTTCCTATTTTTGCGGCATCAAATCAAATTTACTTCCATGTACCCAGAAAAAGATATCCGGCAGTTCGAAAAAAAAGGGATCAGTACCAAATTGATCGATTACCAGATCAACAAATTTAAAGAGGGCTTTCCGTATATCAGCCTAGTCAGGCCAGCAACTCCCGGAGATGGGGTCCGGACCTTCGATGAATATCAAATCAACAAACTCCTTGATGTATACGATAGGAATTCCAGGGATCTTGACCTGATCAAATTTGTACCGGCCTCCGGTGCTGCAACACGAATGTTTAAAAACCTGTTTCAATTCACTGCCGAATACGGGAACAATGATCAGGGACATGCACTTTTCCTCCAGGACAAATCCTTCAATTCTCCTTACCACTTCATCTCAAGTATCGCCAATTTTGCCTTTTATGATGAACTCGTTGAAGTCCTTAATTTAAAGGGGCTTGATATAGACAATTTGTTACACGATAAAGACTTTCATCTCATCATCAATGATGTATTGAACCAGGATGGCCTGAATTACGGGGCCTTACCCAAAGGATTGATCCTCTTTCACCACTATGAGGATGGTTCAAGGTTTGCTTTTGAAGAACACCTGCTTGAAGGTGCGGAATATTGCAGGCAAAGTGACCAGGATGTCCACATCCACTTTACGGTATCACCCGAACACCGGGATCGTTTTCTGCAACTTATTGATCAACAGAAAGATAAATACGAAAAAGAATTCGGGATCACTTACAGAATATCATTCTCTGAACAGCAATCCTCTACGGATACCATTGCCGTTGATCTCCAAAATTCACCTTTCAGAAATGCTGATGACAGCATCCTTTTCAGGCCCGGCGGGCATGGTGCCCTCATCGAAAACCTGAATGAGCTGGAAGCTGATGTCATCTTTATTAAAAACATCGACAACATCGTTCCCGACCGCCTGAAACCAGATACCTTCACTTACAAAAAGCTCATTGGGGGACTTCTGCTCCAGGTACAGGAAAAGACATTCGAATACCTCAGGAAACTGACAAATGGAATTGTGACAGAAGAACTTATCAATGAGATCAGTGAATTTGCCATATCAGATTTAAACATCAACACCGGTGCTGATTTCCCGGAACTCAATAACAACAATAAGACAGCATTGCTTATCGAAAAATTAAACCGGCCCATTCGTGTGTGCGGGATGGTGAAAAATGAAGGCGAGCCCGGTGGCGGCCCTTTCTGGGTTAAAAATCAACAAGAGGAAATCTCCCTTCAGATCGTAGAATCATCACAGATCAATCCGGATGATCCGGCACAACAGGAGATCCTGAAATCCTCCACACACTTTAACCCGGTCGACCTGGTTTGCGGGGTGAAAGATTACCAGGGAAACAAATTCGATCTCAGGAAATACATCGATCCTTCAACAGGTTTCATCTCCATCAAATCAAAAGACGGTCGCGACCTGAAAGCCCAGGAACTGCCTGGCTTATGGAACGGCGCCATGGCCAATTGGAACACCATCTTCGTGGATGTCCCCATTATCACATTCAATCCGGTGAAGATTGTTAATGACTTGCTTCGGGAAACGCACCAGTAGCAAAAAGAGGAGAAACAACTAAACAACTAAACAACTAAACAGCTAAACAGAAAAACAAAGAAATGAAAAATAGTATGAAAGATAAGATTGTCCTGCTACTATTAATGGCTTTTATGCTGGGATGTACTGAAAGTGTAAAAAGGCTGGAATATGAAGATTTTGACGAGACCAAATTGTTCCCCCTGCATGAGCTTTACAACATGCGGACATACCGCAATATAAACAAAGCCCTGGTAACCCCGGATCCAGTATATAAACTATCCCTGATTAAAAATGGGCTTGTTGCTGTTCCTGAAGAAGTCTATGGATTCAAATACCTGAACACCCTGGAACTGACCATGAATGAGTTGAATGATCTTCCTGTATATATTGGGGATATGCTTTACCTGCAGAGCCTTTACCTGACCTCCAACAAATTCACAATGGTCCCGGATCCGGTTTACAACTTAAAGAACCTGAAGCGCATACGCATGGGTGGTAACCAGTTGAGCGAAATTCCTCAACAATTAGTGATGATGCAAAGCATTCAGGAGCTTTTCTTTGGCAAAAACATGATCACAGAGATCCCTTCCGCTGTATTTGACATGCAGGATCTTTATGTCCTCAAGCTGAACCATAACAAGATTGAACATCTCAGTCCAAAAATCGCACAACTCGAAAAGCTGGAAGTCCTGAATCTATCTTCAAATAATATCAGCGAAATACCCTTTGATGCCCTTAAGTCAATGAGAAGGCTTAAAGCATTGTATTTCAGAGACAATAATGTTAGCATTGATGTACTTGACAGCCTGCAGAAAGAAATGGCGTGGGCGAAAGTTTATTACTAGATACTGGATGCTAGTTTCTTTTGTTTCTCGTACCCACCCCCAGGTATGGTGGTATTGCTATTGCATGCAAGGAGTGCCCCCCCTCCCTTGACAAGGGAGGGGGACGAGGGGTGGGTAAAAAACAAGAAACTATACCCCTCAATATAATCTATGGTGCCAGTACATTCACTTCCCATTCATCATCTTTCAACGTATACGAAATTCGATCGTGCAACCTCGCCTCCCCGGCCTGCCAGAATTCGAAATATTCAGGGATGAGTCTAAAACCGCCCCAATACAATGGTCTCCGGATGGTTTCAATGGTATTTTCCTTCCTTATAAGTGCAATCCTGTTGAGCAAAAAATTCCTGTCGGGGATCACGGCACTTTGAGGGGATGCAATTGCACTCAAATTGCTTTCAAAGGACCTTGAATGAAAATATGTGTCAGATTCTTCCGCTGATGCTTTCCTGACAATGCCTTCAATACGGATTTGTCTTTTTAATTCCTTCCAATAGAACAGAAGCGATGCATGATGATTAGATATGATGTCCTTTGCTTTCCTGCTGTTATAATTGGTAAAAAAAAGTATTCCCTCGCTGCTGTGTCCCTTTAAAAACACCATACGCGCTGATGGTTTTCCCAGCTCTGAGACCGTAGATAACACCATCGAATTATGTTCCTTTATCCCCTCTTCAAATGCTGCTTCCAGCCAATTATTGAATTGATTGATCGGATCCTCCATGACTTACGGCTTAAAATTTTGTTAACTTAGCATAACTATTGATAAAGCACTGC
>JAUXCL010000121.1 GCA_030618905.1 Bacteroidales bacterium
CTTTACGTACTATGATTTGAGTATCAACTTGTATTATAAGATAATGAATACCTGAGCTATAATTTGAATTATTTAATTGATAATAAGTTGAGAGGTGATCATGAGTTAAGGATTCAGTTGAATACAGAAGTTTACCCATACTATTATATAACTGTAATTTTGTTGGGCAAGAATTGGTTGCCGAAATCTTTATGTTTGTAATATCCTTACTTGGGTTAGGAAATACCAAAATATCGATAAGGTTGTCTGCAACATCATTGTGTTCAACAAACTTTACAGCCCCTCCATTATTAGTATGCAAGATGGCCCCATAATCTCCACATGTCCAACCGTAATTTAGCTCGGTGAACATGATACCATACAAGTTATTAATTGTAAAACTAGGCTCAATAGTCCATACATCCCCACCATCTTGCGTGTTAATTAAAATCCCTTCTGCTCCACAAGCCCAACCAACATTATAATCAATAAAGCAAATTTTATATAATGCGCTTGATGTGTTTGACATCAAAGGAATCCAATTTTGCCCCCCATCGATAGTTTTCACTATGCAGCCACCGTCTCCAGAAGCGAAACCAAATAACGAATCTATCATAAAAATGCTATGAAGAAAATAAGAGGAATTGCTATATTGTAATGACCACTCCTCACCACCATCGTTTGTTTTCCAAATAGTTCCATCCCTGGCAGCCACCCATCCTTTTTCAGCATCAATAAAGAATATTGACCTAAAATCATCATTTGTAAAAGACCCTTGTGTAATCCAAGAGTTCCCTCCATTCGTTGTCTTGAAGATTGCGCCATCCCACCCTGTTATCCAGCCAACACTATTGTTTATAAAGAACAAGCTTAAAAATAGGTATTGATCATCGAGAGATTGATCAATCCAATTTATTCCGCCATCATTTGTTCTAAAAATAGCACCTTCTTCTCCAACAACCCAGCCAACCAAATTATCGGCGAAGCATACATCGTATAGGGTTTTATTGGCGATAATATTTATAAGTGTCCACTCATTGCCCCCATTGTTACTATTCATAACTGTACCAAAAGAACCTACAGCCCACCCATTCAAATTGTCAACAAAATCTATACTTCTTAATGTTGGAAAAACTCCACTTGATGATGTATTCCAAATGGATCCGCTATTATTTGTTTTACATATCGTCCCAAGGTCCCCAACGCATAATCCTGTGTTTGAGTTTACGAATAAAATGCTATTCAAATCTTCATTAACACCACTTTCCTGGTTAATCCAATCATCGCCACCATTTATAGTCGAGATAATTAAACCGTTTTCACCAGCAACCCACCCATTGTCTTGATCAACAAAATATATACTATTAAGTCTCTCCGTGGTATTGCTGCTTTGTAATTCCCAATTCACACCCCCATCAATGGTATTCAAGATTGTCCCTGATTCGCCCACAGTCCATCCCTGTAAATTATCTGTAAAAAAGATCGAAAAAAGGTTATCATCAATTCCACTTGTTTGAACTTCCCACTTTTGTCCACCATTATCCGTAGTTATAATATATCCAACATCCCCACAAATCCAGCCAATAGAAGAGCTAACAAAACAAATATCCTTCAAAATGTGTGGAAAAGGAGAGGTAAACTGAAGAGTCCAATTGGCGCCCCCATCAATAGTATATAATAAATCCCCTCCGGCCGCCCAGCCAGTATCACTATCAATAAATTCAATTCCGTAAAGAGGAAAGTTAGTTCCGCTTATTTGTTCATTCCAGTTATTTCCACCATCAGTTGTTCTCACAATAACCCCACTGCCTTTACTAAAAGAATATCCACACGCCCAACCATTTAATTGATCAATGAAATATATCCCATATAATTTATTATCAGGTTTAAATAATTGATTCTCCCAGGTCTCCCCTCCATCCATTGTATGAATAATGGATCCGTCCGAACCAACCGCCCATCCATGATTTTCGCTAATGAATGATATTTCATTTAAATTAGAGCCCGTTGGATAAGGGTTTTGCCAATACCATTGACCAGAAGAAGACAATGAGGTTGAGAGAAAAACTATGATTGCTAAGGCCTTACAATACCGTTTCATTTGAAAATTTTTACTCATAAAAAAGTGTTATTCCATTGGTTTCGTATTTGTAAATATACAAAATGAGAGTCCTATTTGCTAATTAATATTGAAAATAATTGCTTGTCAAGGGGGTAAAGGGGGAGGGTTTATTTCCCCCTTTCTTAAGGGTAGAAGCCACAATAAAAGACCTACAGCTTCACATGAGGCATTCAGATGTTAAGGTTACTGATGAATACCTGAAGGCTTTCCAGGCTCAGCCTAGCAAGGAGTTTCAGGGGATGTTTCCGAAGTTGTAATGGATGGCATATATTTGTGAATACCAAACAAATTCAAACCTTTTTTATCTTGGTTCAACTTTTTCTCTTTCTGGAGCTCTTCTCCTGTCACCTTCAGGGCGTGGTTCTCTTTCATTACGGCCGAGCCTTTCCATTAGGCCCCTTCTGAAATTATTCTCCGACTCATATAGTTTCATAACCTTTGATGCTGGCATAATTTCTGTATACTTTGCGTGATATTCCTTTTTCAGGTCAAGCAGAGCTTGTTCCTGGGTGAAACGCTGCTGAATGATCTTTTCAGCATCCTCATCGGAAATCTCCTCAGGCCTTTCCTCTACTTCAAAAAATCGTTTGAGCAGGTCATGCGTTATACTTTCACGTTTTTTTTCCATTTCGTTGTATACTGGCCAGAATTTTTCAGCTTCCTCGGGAGTTAGCTCGATCTGTTCACTGAGATAGGCAATTTTCATGCTTCTCATTTTTTCAAACTGTTCTGCACGATGTTTGAACTTGGCATAGTTCTCACCTTCTTCCTTTTCCTGGGCATACAAATTCGTGAAGGGCACCGAAATGAGAATTATGATTGCTGCTATCATTGTTGTTTTAAATGCTTTCATAATATTTTAGTATTTGATCAATATTCGTTGATAATAAAGTATTCTATATGATTCTCAGCCAGGAGGTAATCTATAATGATCTCATCCGAGATACTATCTGCTTCTGGGATCATCAGGCCCATCATGTCAATGCTGTCATTATCTGTCAGCGTCAGGAGATAGGCTTCCTCCAGGTCTGCCAAACTGTTGATGTTGTATCTGTAAATATCACTTATGCTGTATTCTTCAAAGCTTTTGCCCACGCTACTTCTGTTGGTGAATACCATGGTGATCACCAGGGCAGCCATAATCAATACGGCAGCAGCGGCAACGATCCTCAGGACACCCTTTTGTAGATATAAACGGCGATCCGGTTGCTGCCTGCTCTGCCTGCATGATTCAAGGACTTGCTTTGGAAGATCTTCGAAGTAGCCATCCGGTACCTGGTATGGCATCTCTTTTCCATAAAGATCTTTCAGCTTCCCGTCGGATTTGTTTTCGTCGTTTTGTATGTTGTTTGTGGTGCTCATTTTCTGTTTTGATGTTGAAATTTCACAAAGGTTTAATCCACAAGCAGCTGCTTCTCGATTTTTTTTACTGCCAGATGGTAAGAGGCTTTCAATGCCCCTATCGAAGTTCCGAGCACTTCTGAGATCTCTGTATATTTCATTTCATCGAAATACTTCATGTTGAAAACCAGCCTTTGTTTGGCAGGCAGCATAAGGATGGCTTTTTGCAGCTTCCGGCTGATCTCATCACCGGAGATCGATGGTGCATTATCACTCAGGGCACATAGATCAGCCCCGCCATCTTCATAAGGAATGGATCTGTTGCGTTGTGCTTTTTTCATAAAGCTCAGCGCCTCATTTGTGGCGATACGGTAAAGCCAGGTATAAAGCTGTGATTCTCCCCTGAACTGTGGTAACCCCTGCCATACCTTAATGAAAGTATTCTGTAACACATCATCCGCATCATTATGATCGACAAGCAATCGCCGGATATGCCAGTAGAGTCGTTGCTGGTATTTTTTCACCAACAGGATAAAACCTCTTTCCCCGGAGTGTTCTTCCCTTATAAGTTTCAATATTTCCCTGTCATCTATATTCACCGGCAGTTTATAATATGATTACCTCTTGGATAACAAACACCACAAAGGGTTTATTAACAGCTGCGATTATTTGCAGTAATTAAACTTTTTTAAGATATGAATTGACCTGAATGGTATGATGAAGGATTATCTCATGTCCACTATCTCAACATCAGGGTAATCTTCGGGATTGAAGATGAAGTCAGCATCAGTGACGTCGACATCCGGTGTGAATTTATCTATCTTGTATCCGATCTTACCTCCATTCTTATCATGGATGATGACCTCTGATATCTGTTGCTTGTCTGCATTTATGATCATGTCAAGCTTGACCCATTTTTTGCCTTCCTCCGGCTTTAGCACTATCCTCTGGTAATTGACACCATCCCTGTTATACTCTTTTTCGAGCTTTGCTTTATAATCCTCATGATAAGATGTGAGAAGTTTTGAAGGCGTGATCGATCCGTCATCTTCCTCGATGGCATTGATCTGCACCTCCCAGGCGTCTTCAATGTATGTCCAGATGGTTTCACCGTTACAAATGACTTTTTGCCCCTCTATGTCGAGGATGTATTTGTCGCCGCTAAGGATGAGTAGCCCGGCTTCACTCACATCGTCGCCACTTGTCGGGTCTTCATAGGTGAAGGTGAACTCAATTTCAACGGATTGGTATCCCTGAGTCTTTTTTGTAATCTCCTCAATGATGGCTTCTGCCTTCTTGCTTTGCGAAAAGGCCATTGAAGCAATCATTATGCTGATAATGAATATGACTGTTTTTTTCATTGCTTTAATCATTGTTTTCATCTATATCTTTCAAAAACTGTTCCAAACTGAGTTCATCGGTGATCCTCACTTCCCTGGCTTTGCTTCCTTCAAAGGGCCCGACAATTCCGGCGGCTTCCAGCTGGTCGATGATCCTGCCTGCCCGGTTGTATCCAAGCTTAAGCTTTCGCTGCAAGAGTGAAGTGGATCCCTGCTGTGTCTGTACGATGATCCGTGCAGCTTCTTCGAACAGCTCATCCCGGTCGCTCGGATCAAAGTCATTGGCCCCGTCAACTTCTTCATCCAGGTATTCCGGCAGATGCAATGCATGCGGATAAGCGCGCTGGGAGCCAATAAAATCAGTGACCCGTTCAATTTCCGGTGTATCGATAAAGGCACATTGCAGCCTGACCAGGTCACTGCCGGTTGACAGCAGCATATCACCGCGTCCGACCAGCTGGTCGGCACCGCCGGTGTCCAGGATGGTCCGGGAATCGATCTTGGAGATCACCCTGTAGGCAATGCGTGCCGGGAAATTTGCTTTGATAGTACCGGTAATGATATTTACTGATGGCCTCTGAGTGGCAATGATGAGGTGGATGCCCACAGCCCTTGCCAGCTGCGCAAGCCGGGTAAGTGGGGTCTCAATTTCCTTGCCGGCAGTCATGATAAGGTCGGCAAACTCATCCACAACGAGTACCAGGTAGGGCAGGTAGCGGTGGCCATGCTCCGGGTTCAGTTTTCGGTTGACGAACTTAGTGTTATACTCTTTGATGTTCCTTACCTGCCCGTCCTTTAACAACTCATAGCGATTATCCATCTCGATGCCGAGTGAGTTCAAGGTGCGCACTACCTTCCGTGTATCGGTTATGATAGCCTCCTCCGAGTCGGGCAGCTTGGCGAGGAAATGCCGTTCGATCTTGGAAAAAAGCGTTAACTCGACCTTTTTTGGGTCAACGAGGATGAACTTAAGTTCTGAGGGATGCTTTTTGTATAACAAAGAGGCAAGGATGGCATTCAAGCCGACTGATTTCCCCTGCCCGGTAGCTCCTGCCATAAGGATATGGGGCATCTTTGTGAGGTCGGCCACATAACTTTCATTTGAAATGGTCTTGCCGAGCCCGAAAGGAAGTTCATACTTGCAGTTCTGGAATTTTTCTGACGACAAGATAGATTTCATGGATACGATATCACTCCTTCGGTTCGGGACTTCGATACCGATCGTTCCCTTACCGGGTATGGGGGCAATGATACGGATGCCCATGGCAGACAGGCTGAGTGCAATATCATCTTCCAGATTTTTGATCTTCGAGATCCGGACGCCCGGGGCCGGGATGATCTCATACAGGGTCACAGTAGGGCCAATGGTGGCCTTGATCTTGTCTATCTGGATGTTATAATTGGCCAAGGTCTTTACAATACGGTCTTTGTTGGATTCCAGCTCCTCCTTTTCAACACCTACGCCAGCTTCGCCATGATCATCGAGCAGGTCGAGGGTTGGATACTTATAATGGCCCAGGTCAAGCTTGGGATCGTATTCAGTATCGATAGTGTGGTGCACTGTGGTACCTTTCCCTGTTGTCTTTTCAATATGGGTTTCCTCAATGGTCAGTTCTATATCCGTTTCCGGGTTGTTGCCCTTATTGTCTTGTTTCTCAGGAGGATTGTCAAATGGCAGGTCGCTACTGGCTTTATCAGGATCATCCGTCAGGGTTTCACCGGCATTGTCACTATCTTCTGCTTTTTCAATACTATCATCTTCGGTAACAGAAAATTCTACGGTATTGTAAATGTCTTCTTTGGGTCCATTGTTAGTATTTTCTCCGGGATTGGCGCTTATGTCATCAGAAGCAGGTTTATCCTTCTTTTTTCGGAATCTGAACCTGAAGTTGAAGTTGATGATCATGAAGCCAAAGAAAACAAATACCAGCAATAGAATAGTGCCGGGAGGGCCAATGAATCCATCCAGGTAATTGTTGATCTCATAGCCAAAGATGCCTCCAAGAATATTCAATTCAGAGTTTTTAAACACCAGCGCAAAAGCCAGTGAGAACCATAGCAATGCGATGAAAGACCAGCGAAAGGTTTTGCCAACAGGTAGTATGGCTTTTCTGAACAGCAGCTTATAGCCCCAAACGAAAAAGAACAGGCAGAATAACAGTGAGGATGCACCAAACCATGTTTTAATAAACAACCCGGCAAGGGCAGCGCCCATGCGCCCTCCCCAGTTATTGGCTATCAGGCTATCATTAAAAAGTATTTCCCGGAAGGGAATAACTGTGAACAGGTCATCGCTGCCGGCTGTAAACCAGTTTGTAATGTAGGATATAAAAGATAGTAATAGGTAAAACGATAGCAGGATCAGGAAAAAGCCGCCCAACTGTTGAAATTTTTCATTTCTGAAGAACCTACCCACGGAGTTCCCTTTTTTTGGCGCCTGCTTTTTCTTGCTTTTCTTTCCGGCAGTCCTGCTGC
>JAUXCL010000192.1 GCA_030618905.1 Bacteroidales bacterium
GCGTATTGCCCCGGTGATATGTTATAACTCGGTTTAAAATCCAATGTCGCTGGTGTAGTGACATTGAAGCGTTTTTCAATAACTTCTATTTTTTGAACAAGGACGTATCTTCCACACATAAGCCACTTCGATCATTCGTTCAATCGCTATGTCGTGCAATTACTTTATAGGATAAAGGACCAATGTCTCCAATTTTGATTCATCAGGCTCGGCTGCACGATCAGTTATGTAAACTTCCCATGGAGCTCCTGCCATTTCCAATTGGTTGACCTTAATGTATTTTTGAATTGCTTCATGTGAGATGAAGTTGTCGCCATATGGCCCTTGATGAAGCACTTTAACCACCTTTCCACCGGGTGTATTTCCGGCAAGGATCTCATCTTTTCCTTTTACTTCTTTGCTCACTGGTATACCTGCTTCAAAGCTTGTTGTACCATCTTCGTTCCACTCATAATAAACAGCATAGGGAGGGCCCGCCTGTTCTACACTTTTTCGCTGCATATACACCATGAGTTTTCCATAGAACTCCCCCAACTTATCACCAATTTCGGTAACATTGCATGATCCTTTGATGGAAAGTGCTGGCTGAACTTGCATTTCAGTGACTTCAATATCAGGATAGTCCGGTTGCGCCTCAGCAAGTTTTTTCAGGTTCTCCAAACCTATCAGAAACTCGGGACCTATCTGGCTGTCCATCATCAATCCCATATAGCGATGAATGGGATTATAGCCCAACTCTCCCTCATCCGACCAGGTTATGAGAAATCCCTCCTCTCCCTGGGGTTCAATGATCATTTTACCCACCGATGTGTACTTCCCATCATAAAAAGACAGGTCATACTGAATTAACTGATAAGGAACAATTTTGGTGATAATCAATTGTCCATTCCCTGTTTTGTCTTCCCATTTCTGCATGGCTCCTACTTCGCAGCTACCTACAATCTCCATGGTAACAGTCGAATCCATTTCTTCACTCCATGGGGTCCATTCTTCCCATTTATTGAAATCACAGAGATAGTCATAAATAATTTCCTTGTCAGCATTGATTGTAATACTTCTCTCAACCTGGTAGTTACCCGGTAAGAGATAAGCCACGATCACCAGGATGGCAAGAATGGCGATAACCCAGATAATGATCTTTCTTAAAACCTTCATAAGCTAGTTTTTTTTAATTATATATTCAAATATACTAAATATGGTTGCGGATGTCTACTAAAACTTATCAAATTTGAATGAAACGTCTAATACGTCAATTCGATATTGTACTTAATCTCTTCAATAAAGGGAGTCAGGTTTCTGTTACCCTGGTATATAAAGACGATGATAAATTTATCAAATGTGAGACAATGAACCTTATTGCCTCTTTTGTCGACCATTTGAAATTGATTCCTGTGAGAATAGTAACTGCTGTAGCGGTCTGAAATTTCAAGCTGGCTTCTGGCCACACCAAATTGTTGCAGGGCTTTAAAAGACCCCGGATATTGAAATATGAAGATCACATACTCCTGGTATACACCAACAACCCCATCATTAAACTTAAAAATATCCTCATTGTGGAAATTATAGATATTCCTGAGGGCTATGCTGCCCCTGATGAACTTCACCTGCGGAAAGTCATTGTCCTGCACAGGCAAAAGGTAGGGCAGCATCAAGGGTTTAAAGTCCCCCACTGTGATCCGGGAAGTGATCAGTCCAGCCGAAGTCTTCAGGACATCCTCAACTTTATCATCCGGGAATTTGGCACTCATCTTGATTACAAAGCGGTCTTTAATCAGCAAGGCATTATTCTTTACGATCTGTCCCCTCTCCCCTATTTCATCCGGCTTGTCATCGCTCATCTGCTGAAAGGAATAGATGCCGAAAGCAGCAGACCGGTCTGACATTTCATAAATTTCTACATGCAATGAGTTTCCTTCCCGGTTGGCATAATCTGCACTGATCACCTGGACAAAACCATATTCAAAATACAGGTCTGCACCCCCATTGATCAGGGAAAACAAATCATCGCCAACATAAGACTCAATTTCTGAAGTTCTTTTTAATCCTTCCAGTGTATCATTATCCGGTAAAAGACTTGATAAAGTTTCATCCTGGGAATAAAGGCTCTGACTGATGGCCAGGATCAGGAACATCAAGAATGGAATCTTAATTTTCATAAATAATGATAATTAATTAAATACAATATCCAGGTTATACTTGATCTCTTTCATTAATGGAGCCATGTTCATTTTTCCCCTGTAAATAAAAATGATAAAAAAGCCATTATAATAATTGAAAGATAGCCTGGTCCCATGTTTGTCGGTCATTTGGAAAGTACTGCTACTGGCAGAATAATAACTTTGAAAATTGTCTGAAATGGATCCTAATTTCCGTAAAAAATTAAATTGTGCTGTTCCTTTTTCCCTGTCGGCATATCTCAAAATAATGATGGTATACCAGGGATAGTATCCGGCAACTCCACCATCAAAACCCCAGATATCTTCATCATAAAAGTGATAGACCATGTTTAATGAGCGGTATCCCCTCAGGAATTTTACTGTAGGCAGCGCCTGGTCTTCCAGGGGAAGTATCTGTATAAGATTTTGAATAACAGGTAGGTTTTTTACACCCTTCGACTCCATTCCGGAGGCAATAAAATCAGCAGCATTTTTCAGCTCCGTTTCATTATTTTCATCTTCTTTATCACCGATGATGCGAACGACATATTTCCCTTGAACAAAGATGGCTTCATTGTTGACGATTTGACCTTCTTCACCAATATCATCAGGTGTTTCATCATACAATTGCAATATGGTAAAGATACCATAAGAAGCATACAAATCCGACATTTCAAAGATTTCCAGGTGATAGCTTTCTCCCCTTTCATCATCCTTATAATCAGCCACAATGGCCTTCTCAAATCCATATTCGATGATAAGGTCTGCTACTTTGGGAGTAATCTCATGCAAGTCCTCACTCGTATAGACCCTTGGCTGGCCGACCATTTCGACACGGTCCAGGTCACTGGCTTCGGGCAGGAGTTTGTACAAATGTTCATCCTGGGTGTAGGCGTTTAGTTGCATCAACAGCAAGATCATGGAAATAATGCTAAGTCTTTTCATTTAAGTTTTGTTTTAAATATTGAGTTCAGCAATATTTAATTGTTGATAATTTATCTCTCCGAGCCCCATTTCATGGGCTTTGGTAATGGAAACAATTTCATCGGGGGAAAAGTTTACATAGGTGCAACATAATGCATCCACGGCAACGAGATCGGTTCCTGCCACGACCTTATCCATTTTCTTCATTTCCCCGGGTCCCATTGGGCCGTTCGTGGTAATGAATTCTGTCGCGTCCATAAGAACCAGGTCTGGCTTGCGGATCAAGCTGATCTCTGCAATGCTTTGTCCCAGGTACACGGGGTCATTCCGCTCTCCGGATCCCAGGTGCATATTGACGTTGGTTTTCCGGGTACATAATCCCATCATATTTTTAAGGGCACCGGTATAAAGTGTGCTGCCATGATGTTTGGCAATAGCAATATTGATAAATACATCCACATCAAATACAGCTTTCACTACTTCGGTGTCTTTTAGCAGTTGGGCCCCTTTAATTTCCGGGATCATCCTCCAGTCCTCCAAATTCATCTCGGCCGGGAAATTATTTGTCTCAACCTGTTTGATCTTTGCCACATCGCCACGTATGGATTCCGGTACAAAGCCCTTGTTCCAGTATTCATTTTTCACCTTTTGCAAACAAATAATTTCGTCAGCACCGGCTTCATAACACATCCGGATGACAGCCAATGGTATGTCAGGATGCACATAAGCACCTTTCTGGTCAAAGTCTGAGTTGATCAATAACCCCACTGTTTTTCCTTTGCTTACAAATTTGCCCATTCCGCCCAGGACTTCAACAGCCTTGACCGCACTTTTATAATATTCTGTTCCATTGACAATGGAAATATCTGCTTCAGCCGGTTTAAATGCAAACAGCGAATTTGGTATAAGGCTCGCCCCCAGGAATGTTGCTGCACTAGCTCCGGCCGATCTTTTAATAAAGGTCCGGCGGTTAATTTTCTTTCTCATGGCGATTAAGGATTAATAATGCTTGTTTCAAATTTACGCATTATCTATGGATTGTGCCAAAAAAAACCGGTATGTGTCTGCGCCTGACAGGTTTTTAACGGGATCTACCCGGCATTGGCACAGAATTTGGAGGCGAAATACGTTAGTGCTATCAGCTGGCAGGTGGTTTCTGCCGGCATACAGCCAAAGGGATGGGGGTTCCTCGTCGCTTCGCTTCTCGGAATGACCGGTAGAAGTAAGTATGTTTAGTAGAAAACGATGACTAGGGGGTGAAAGTTTTCGCAGCAATGGCTGCATTATTCGGGTGCAGGGTTCAAGGTGCAGGGATGCTTTAAATAAATGCGTAGCATTTACGTCCCCGGGCGCAGTCTGACCGATACGGTTCAATTGAAATACCTTAAGCTGATTGAAGACCTTGTCCGGGGTGCCCTTTCTTTGGTTCGTTTCTTTTGGACAAGTTGGAGCGAAGCGGAAATCCCGCCAAGGCGGGGCAAAAGAAATGAACAGAAAATCAAATTCTGCGCCAATACCTGGAGCGCTGCATTAAAGGTAAGCCTACGCATTCATAACAGCCCGCATAATCAATGCCGCGTTGTTTTTAAAACCTTAAGCGCTCATATCTGAGATTTCCGTATCTTTAACCCACAAGAAACAGGATTGCCAACAGAGTTCTTGCCAACAAACACTACTATCTTTGGCGATAAATTCTACC
>JAUXCL010000003.1 GCA_030618905.1 Bacteroidales bacterium
ACGTTTTATCAACATCAAATTTTAAAAATAATAAGAATTATGACTAAGAAAATTTCAAATTTTGCTGAATACTTCCAGAAGTACCAGGAAAGTGTTAATGATCCTGAAGGTTTTTGGGGAGAGATTGCAGAGGATTATCAGTGGCATAAAAAATGGGACAAGGTACTTGAGTGGTCATTCACCGGACCAAAAGCACCCGATGTAAATTGGTTTATTAATGGCAAGCTCAATATCACAGAAAATATTTTTGAACGTCATCTGCCAGAAAGGAAGGACCAGATTGCATTGGTATGGGAGCCTAATGATCCCAAAGAAGATGTCGTCAATTACACTTATGGTGAACTCTATGAGAAAGTCTGTCAGTTTGCCAATGCCCTTAAGGGTCTTGGTATAAAAAAAGGTGACAGGGTAGCTATTTACCTTCCCATGGTTCCGGAATTAACTATCGCCATGCTGGCCTGTGCAAGGATCGGAGCTATTCACTCTATCGTTTTTGCCGGATTCTCTGCCAATTCATTATCCGACAGAATCATTGATGCTGAATGTAACCTGGTGATCACTTCTGATGGCGGTTATCGTGGTGCCAAGAGCATTTCTTTGAAATCAATCGTAGATGATGCCCTCAAATCATGCCCGACAGTTAAGCATACAGTTGTCCTCAAGAGAACTGGTGATGACATTAACTTTGTTGAAGGCAGAGATATCTGGTGGGATGATTTCATTGCCGGAGTGGATACAAAAAATGAAGCCGAGGTCATGGATGCTGAAGATACACTTTTCGTACTCTATACTTCAGGTTCGACAGGAAAACCAAAAGGAGTACTCCATACTACTGCCGGATACATGATTTTTGCAGAGTATACCTTCAAGAATGTATTCCAATATAACGATGGAGACATTTATTGGTGTACGGCCGACATTGGTTGGGTAACAGGACATACCTATATTGTTTACGGACCGCTGTTGGCAGGAGCCACTTCGGTCATGTTTGAAGGTGTTCCCACATGGCCGGATGCAGGCCGCTTCTGGGAAATAGTCAACAAACACAAAGTCAACCAGTTTTACACAGCTCCAACCGCCATCCGTGCTTTGATCGTTCATGGCAATGAGTTTGTGACCAAACATGATTTGAGTTCTCTTAAGGTTCTTGGAACCGTCGGTGAACCCATTAATGAGGAAGCCTGGCGCTGGTACCATGATGTGGTAGGAAAAGGCAACTGCCCAATTGTGGATACCTGGTGGCAAACTGAAACAGGCGGAATCCTGATCACTCCATTGGCAGGGATCACGCCAACCAAACCATCATTTGCTACTTTACCATTGCCTGGCGTACAACCTCTTTTGGTTGACAATGAAGGCAATGAACTAAAAGGCAATAGTGTGGAAGGCAACCTCTGTATCAAATTCCCATGGCCGGGAATGATCAGAACAACTTATGGCGACCATGACCGTTGTTACCAGACCTATTTCTCAACTTATAAAGGATTGTATTTCACCGGTGACGGTGCCAAGCGGGACGAAGAAGGTTATTACAGGATCATGGGGCGTGTGGATGATGTGATCAATGTATCCGGACACCGTCTGGGAACTGCCGAGATCGAAGATGCCATCAACCAGCATCCTAAAGTCAATGAATCAGCTGTGATCGGCTATCCACATGAGATTAAAGGACAGGGCATTTATGCATATGTCACATGTGAGGCATTATCTGCTGATGAGGCTGATAGTATTGAAAATGACATCAGGGCTACTGTCAACAAGATCATTGGACCCATTGCCAAGCCTGATAAGATCCAGATCGTAAGCGGACTTCCCAAGACACGTTCAGGTAAGATCATGCGTCGTATCCTGCGTAAAATTGGTGAAGGTGATGCAACGAATCTTGGTGATATTTCAACATTGCTTGATCCGGGTGTGGTTGATGAGATCGTTACCGGTGCCAAAGTAGAAGTCAAACGCTAGTTCATGAATCAAAAAAAACACACATGGAAAAACAAAAAGTTATGAACCGTGGCCTGGTAGTGTTGGGTGCAATACTTATTCAACTTGCACTCGGTGCCATTTATGCATGGTCAGTATTTACACCATCACTTGCTGAAGCTGGCTGGACTAAAGAAGAGACCCAATGGGTTTTCGCTATCGGGCTTGTGTCTTTCGCTGTCTTCATGGTTTTTGCCGGCAAAAGGTTGAATGCCTGGGGCCCGCAAAAATTAGCTGTTATTGGTGGACTTGTACTTGGACTGGGATATGTTCTGGGTGGCATGATCGGCGGAACCAGTTTCTGGGCCTTACTGGTCCTTATTGGATTGGTCGGAGGTGCAGGTATTGGATTTGCATACGTGGTACCCATCGCAGTGGGTATGCGCTGGTTCCCTGATAAAAAGGGTATGATTACCGGATTGGCCGTGGCCGGATTCGGTTTTGGTGCCATGCTGTGGGTAAAACTCGCCGGATCATGGGGGCACCTGATTGAAAACATGGGATTGTCTTCGACATTTATGGCTTATGGAGTTGCATTCGCCGCAATGGTGATCATTGGCGGCCTGTGGATGAAATTCCCCCCGGCAGGATGGAAACCTGAAGGGTATGAAGAAAAGCAAGCTGCTGCTTCAGTTAAAGCTGACATTGAATTCAACAGCAGTGATATGCTTAAAAAGCTTCAGTTTTATCTTATCTTCTTCACTTTTGTTTTTAGTGCAGGAGCCGGGCTGATGTCGATCGGGTTGATGAAACTGTATCCCATGGAAGCACTGCAAAATGCGGGCATGAGTGCACTGGAAGCCAGCGCCATTGCAGGAACAGCCATGGCGGTTTTCTTCAGCCTGGCCAATGGACTGGGAAGAATTATCTGGGGAATGATGAGCGATAAACTGGGTAGAAAGACATCCATCATCATCATGACCGCTACTCAGGGTATTATCGTTATCCTATTCACCTTTATGGCAGGCAACGAATACCTGCTGTACCTTGGTGCAACCCTTATCGGATTTAACTTTGGCGGTAACTTTGCTTTATTCCCAACGATCACTGCCGATACTTTTGGTGCCAAGAATGTTGGACAAAATTATCCCTTTATCTTCCTGGCTTATGGTGTTGGGGGTATCATCGGACCTATCCTCGGGGGTAAAATGGGTGATATTGGCAACTTCCCAATGGCATTTACCATCTCCGGTATAGCAGTTCTGGTAGGAACTCTACTTATCATTATGGTAAAACCGGCCAAGAAATGACACTTGTAATCTTAAAAAAAAAGATGCTTGTTTCCAGGCATCTTTTTTTTTGTCCAGGTGAAAAAATTTGTTGCGCAAATGATATTGTTTTCTACTTTTGTGAACTGTTTAACAGAGCCTGACCGGAGGGGCTTTCACTGAATATAATATTATAAATATCAATATATTATGGCGCTTAAAATATTAGATAAAATATTCAAACCTCAACGTATTGCCATCGTCGGGGTATCATCCAATGCACAAAATGTTGGAAATATCGCTTTAAAAAACCTGGTTGCGGGAGGTTTTAATGGAGTGGTTTACCCGATTAACCCAAAACATGAAGCCGTGATGGGCATTCAATGTTATCCTGATATAGATAATCTGCCCAAAGTGCCTGATCTGGTCGTTATCTGCACGGCAGCAAAGTCTGTTCCAGGACTGGTGAAACAGTGTGGAGAGGCAGGAATCCTTGGTATTATCATTATGTCTGCAGGTTTTAAGGAGTCAGGCGAAGCGGGAAGAAAACTTGAGGCACAGGTGCAAGCAGAGGTCAATATGTATCCGGGAATGCATGTGATCGGGCCGAACTGCCTTGGAGTGATCGTTCCTGGCATGAATATGAATGTCAGTTTTGCAGCCAACATGCCCAGGAAAGGGAATGTAGCTTTCATATCACAATCCGGAGCCTTGTGTACTTCGGTATTAGACTGGGCCATAGAGCAAAAGGTTGGGTTCTCCAATTTCGTTTCTATTGGAAATACAATGGATGTAGGATTTGGTGACCTGATCGACTATTTCGGACAGGATCCCAACACGAAGTCCATTGTACTTTATGTTGAGTCCATCACCAGGTCCCGGGAATTCATGACTGCGGCAAGAGCATTTGCCCGCAAGAAACCAATCATCGTGTACAAAGCCGGACGTTTTCCTGAATCAGCAAAGGCTGCCGCATCACATACAGGTGCCATGGCTTCTGAAGACAATATTTATGATGCCGCATTCGAAAGAGCCGGTATCGCCAGGGTATACGACATCGGTGATATTTTTGACTTTACAGATCTGATTGCACGACGGAATATTCCAAAGGGAAGAAAGATTGCTATCGTCACCAATGCAGGCGGGCCGGGTGTAATGGCAACGGATACTTTAATTTCCCTTGGTGGTAAACTGACCGAGTTATCCGAAGAGACCATGGAGAAGCTGAATGCAGTCCTGCCACCTTTCTGGTCGCACGGTAACCCCGTGGATGTTATCGGAGATGCACCCCCGGAAAGGTTTTCAAAAGCCACTGAGATCGTGTTGGAAGACCAGAATGTGGATGCGGTACTGGTAATCCTTACCCCACAGGCCATGACTGCCCCCACGGAAACAGCCTCAGCCATATCAGAACTTGCCAGGCATACGTCCAAGCCAATTATGGCTGCCTGGCTGGGCGGTAAAAGCATGCGGGAAGGCCTTCAGGTTTTCAATGATAATAATATTGCGGCTTATGCTACCCCGGAACAGGCCATCCGTGCTTTCATGACACTGGCAAAGTATTCCAGAAACCTGGAGATCCTTTATGAAACACCAAAATCGGTACCTGTTGATTTTACAATTGACAGGAAAAAAGTAAGGAAAGAGTTTGAGAAAAAATATTTCAACAAAGAAAAAATACTCTCTGAGGATGTTTCCAAAAAGCTGATTGATGCTTATGGCATTCCTGTGACCCAGCCACAACCTGCACATTCAGCATTAGAAGCGGCAGATATAGCCAATAAAATTGGTTACCCGGTAGTCATCAAAATATTATCTCCCGACATCACACATAAGTCCGACATGGGAGGAGTGGCCCTGAACATTAAAGATGAGAACGCTGTGTGGATGACTTATAAAAACATGACAGAGACCATTGCCGGGAAAATGCCAAAAGCAAAGATTGAAGGGGTAACCGTTCAGCCAATGTTTAACAAGAAAGATGCCATTGAATTGATACTTGGCATCAAAAAGGATCCGATTTTCGGTACCTGTATCATGGTTGGTATGGGGGGTACTGCGGCTGAGTTGCTCAAAGATAAATCCCTGGGATTTCCCCCCTTAAATGAGCGCCTGGCCAGAAGGATGCTTGAGAACCTTAAGATGTATCCACTGCTACAAGGGTATCGTGGGTCCAAGCCTCAAAACGTCGACAAACTGATTGAAGTGATGATCCGGCTGTCTTATCTTGCTGCAGATTATCCGGAAATTGAAGAATTGGATATAAATCCATTGCTGGTAACCCCGGAAGACGTGATCGCCCTGGATGCAAGGATCGTGATAGATCAGGACATTAACGTTGCCGATATGATACCATTCTCACATCTGGTATTGCGCCCTTATCCTGAGCGCTATGTAAAGAAAAGCAAACTCCGTGATGGACAGGAGATAATACTCAGGCCAATCAAACCGGAGGATGAACCATTATGGCTGGAAATGCTAGGCAGTTGTTCTAAGGAGTCAATCTATTCCCGGTTCCGTTATAACTTTCATTTTGATTCCCATGAAGTAGCCACTCAATTCTGTTATATTGATTATTCCAGGGAAATAGGAATCGTCGCAGAAATTGAGAAAAAAGGAAGAAAACGCCTGATTGGTGTTGGAAGATTAATCACCGATGCCGATTTTGAAGTTGCAGAATATGCTGTATTGATAATTGATGAATACCAGAAAAAAGAACTTGGAACAATCCTGACAAAATATTGTACAGAGATAGCAGCAGAAAATAAATTAAAGCGGGTGATTGCTTATACCACAAAAAATAATCAACCCATGATCCAGGTCTTCAAAAAGATCGGCTTCCAGGTTGAATATAATGAAGATAATATTGTCAGTGTCATTAAAGACCTGTAAATCTATCAGGCTTCGATAACATTACAGAGGTTCGTAAATATATCTTCAATAGAACCCACACCGTTTATTCCGGCAAACAGCCCCTTTTCGTCATAATAATTGATCAGGGGCCGGGTTTGTGTTTTATAAACATTTAGCCTGTTGCTGATCACTTCTTCATTATCATCACTGCGCCCTTCCAACTCAGCACGTTTTAAAAGTCTGCTGATCACTTCCTGGTCGTTCACCTCCAGGGCCAATACATTCGTGATTTCAGCATGCAATTCGGGCATCAGCTTATCCAGGTCTTCCGCCTGTGGGATGGTCCTTGGGAAACCATCAAAGATGAAACCTTCAGGATTCACATGCTTTTCCATTTCACTTCGGAGAATATCGATCAGTAGTTCATCAGGGACAAGCTCACCTTTTTCCATGTAGCCTTGTGCTTTGATGCCAAGAGGTGTTTTTTCTTTCAGTTCACGCCGAAATATATCCCCGGTAGATATATGTACCAGGCCATATTTTTCAGCAACTTTTATGGATTGCGTGCCTTTCCCTGATCCGGGAGGGCCAAAGAGAATAATGTTCATCATAAACCAGAAATTTTTGTGGTGATCAATAGAACTTAATACTGACAAAAATAGCCAAATCAAAGGAATAGCAATAGGAAATATTCACTAAATTTGCCGTATCTGACGAATTCCTCACATGCATTGCTAGCACAACAAAGCATAAATACAAGCATGGATACAGCAAGTCAAAACACTTTGCTGACAGGTACAGACTCGACACTTCTGCGCGACACTGATACTTTAGAGCTTGCTGTTGAACCTGTATATTCCCTGTTTAGCGATCAGGATGTCCCTGTAATTCCAAGGGCACTTAAAAAGCCGGAAGCCATTCATAATGATTGGGTTTTCGTCCTGATTATCCTTGGTTTTGCCTTGTTGGCTTTTGTTCAGGTATTCTATAAGCGGCGACTCAAAATGATTTTCCAGGGGGTCTATGCACGACATTATGCATCACAATTATTACGTGAGGGAAATATCTTCAATGAAAGAATTTCCATTTTTCTATTCCTGATTTACCTTATCTCCTTTTCGGTTTTTCTCTATGAAGGATTCAAGATTTTCAGTCTCCATACAGGGTTTATTCCCGACTTCATTTTTTACCTGGAATTATTGGCCGTCATTTTCGTCTATTGGATATTAAAAGCCGTATTGATACAGGTATCGGGTATTATCTTTACCACCCGACAACGCTCCTTCGAATACTTACTTAATTTATTTATGATCAACCTGGTAATCGGGCTTTTCTTCCTTTGTATCCTGCTTCCTATGATCTATTTAAATGGCAAGGTTTTCTTTTTCACAGGCCTGGGATTCCTCTTCATAATGTTCGTGTTTAAACTGGTCAAGGGTCTTGCAATTGGATTTTCTTATACAAAATTTTCCAGATTCCATTTATTTTTATATCTTTGCACCCTCGAAATTTTACCTCTGGTACTGTTGTTAAAGTTTCTGTCAACTAAAATATAATAAATTAAGGTACTGGGGTTTAACTAAGTTGTTGAACAAAATTTCATGACAGTGAAGGTGAAAAACATTCTGGTTTCACAACCAAAACCTGCAGATCTTGATAAATCTCCTTACGGAGAACTCTCAAAAAGGCACAATTTAAACATTGACTTTTATAAATTCATTAAGATTGAGGGGGTACAATCCAAAGATTTCAGGAAAGAGAGGATAAGTATTCTTGATCACTCGGCGATTATTTTCACAAGCCGGAACGCGGTTGACCATTTCTTCAGGATGAGTAAGGATATGCGGCTTGAGATACCTGATACCATGAAGTACTTTTGTATTTCAGAATCTACAGCTTTCTATCTTCAAAAATATGTTCAATATCGCAAGCGTAAGATCTTTCATGGCAGGCAAAGTTTTGATCAGTTGATGGAGATGATCAAGAAACACAAGGATGAGAAGTATCTTCTTCCTTGCTCTGAGATTCACAAAGAGAGTATTTCCAGGCTGCTTGAGTCAAACAATATAGAATTTACAAAGGCAATCCTGTATAAAACCCTTGCCAGTGATCTTTCGAGCATTGTTATTGACAAGTACGACATGTTGATATTCTTTAGTCCCCTGGGTGTAAAATCATTGTTTAAGAATTTTCCTGAGTTCAAACAGAATTCAACCCTTATTGCTGCTTTTGGTCCTACTACTGCCAAAGCGGTTAAAGAAGCAGGATTGACACTTGATATTCAGGCCCCGACTAAAACCGCTCCATCAATGACCATGGCCATTGATCAGCACATTCAGAAGAAGGGCAAAAAATAAAAAGCACATTCACTTGTTATAACCTTTAGTCCTCCACCTGCATGCACAAATTCCGAAAAGAAGAAAGGCTGTGTGGAAAAAAAAACATACAAGGTCTTTTTTCCCGGGGAAAATCTTTTTATTTACATCCATTTAAGGTATACTGGATCGATGGAGACGCTGACAGTTCCTACCCCGCCCGTGTTTTAATCTCTGTGTCTAAAAGAACTATTCGCTTAGCCGTTCGTAGAAACTTGTTAAAAAGACGGATGCGGGAAGCATACCGCAGGAATAAAGCATTTTATTATGACTTTTTAACAAGCCGGGATAAACATTATTATCTGGGCATAGTTTATATTGGCAAGGAAAGCATTTCTTATGCTGAAATTGAACAGAAAATAATTCAAATTCTGAAACGTTTGTTAGCTGAGTGTAAAGGCTAAATAAAACGAGCTTACTTATATTAACATATACACTGATCAACATATGAATATCCTGAAGCAATACCTGACCATAATTTTTCTGTCCGGGCTAATCTCTTTTAATGCACTGGGCCAGAACAACAATAACTTCGAAATATCAAAGAACCTTGACATCTACTTGAGTTTATTCAAAGAGCTGAATGCTAATTATGTAGATGATATTAATCCGGGTGACCTGATGGAGTCCGGTATAGAAGCCATGCTGGAATCACTTGATCCTTATACTGTTTACATCCCCGAGTCAAGGGTTGAAGATTATAAGCTGATTACCACTGGTCAGTATGGAGGGATCGGGGCACTGATCCATACCCAGGATGGTTATGTGATCATATCCGAGCCATATGAAGGTTTCCCGGCAGAAAAAGTCGGTTTAAAAGCCGGTGACAAGGTCCTGTCAGTTAATGGGAGAGAAACCCTTGATAAGAATTCCAGTGAAGTCAGTGAAATTCTAAAAGGACAACCTGGAACCACTGTTAACCTCAAGATTGAACGGATCAAAGAAGAAAACCCCCTGGAATTTGAGATTATTCGTGAGAAGATTAAAATTGACAACATTCCTTATTATGGCATGCTCAATGACCATGTGGGGTATATCAAATTAACAGGGTTTACCCAGAATGCCGGTAATGAGGTTAAAAAAGTATTGCTTGAGCTGAAAAAGGATGAAAATCTCAATGGGATCATCCTCGATTTACGGGGTAATGGAGGTGGCTTGCTGACAGAGGCTGTGAATGTTACCAATATATTTGTGGATAAAGGGAAGTTGGTTGTCAGCACCAAAGGGCGGCTAAAAGCAAGAAACAAGGATCATTATACGCGGTATGCATCAATCGATAAAAATATCCCACTGGTCGTTCTGGTTAACAGAGGATCTGCTTCAGCATCAGAAATTGTTGCCGGTGCAATACAGGATCTGGACCGTGGTGTTGTTGTGGGTCAGAAGACTTTCGGAAAAGGCCTGGTTCAAAATGTGATACCACTCAGTTATAATGCACAGATTAAAATTACGGTGGCCAAATATTATATCCCTTCCGGAAGATGTATTCAAGCCATTGATTATTCGCATAAAAACGGTAACGGTAAATACGACAAGATACCAGACTCTCTTATTAGTGAATTTCAGACCCATAATGGAAGAAAAGTTTATGATGGAGGTGGCATTGACCCCGATGTAAAGATCGAGGCACAGAAGTTCAGCAATATTTCCACCATTCTATTTACAAATTACCTGATCTTTGACTATGCCACTGTGTTTGCCGCAGAACATAGCGAGATCCCTCCTCCCGAACAATTCCAGATCTCTCCGAAAATCTACAATGAATTTGTTGCTTACATTGCTGACAAAGATTATGAGTACACCACGCAATGCGAAGAAAAGCTCAATGCTCTTAAAAAAGCTGCCAGGCGGGAACATTATTTTACAGCTATTGAAAATGAATACAATACATTAATGAGTGCATTAATGTGTAATAAAGAAGAGGACCTGAACACATTCCAGGATGAAATTAAAGAGTTGCTCAAAATAGATATCATATCACGATACTATTATCAGGAAGGCAAGATCATATCTACCCTCTATGATGACCCGGAGATTGAAAGGGCTATCGAAGTACTGGATAATAATTCTATGTATGATGCTATTCTGGTAGGGACTTATGAAGAAAAATCTGAGGAGGATCCTAAAGAAGGTTGATTCCCAAAAAAAATTCGTTACTATGAAAAAATTTACCTTGTTAATACTTCCTCTTGTCATATTGTTAATGGCATTCACATCCGACAAAGAGGCTTATCAAATCTATTCTGCCAAAGGCCAAAAAGTTAAATACAAGGCCTTAATAAAGGCTGCACTTGAAGCAGATATTATTTTATTTGGAGAATTGCATAATGATCCTATTTGTCACTGGCTCCAATATGAACTGACAAAAGATCTCTTCGAAATACATTTGGATAAACTTGTATTGGGAGCTGAGATGTTCGAAACAGATAATCAATTGCTCCTTGATGAATATATTTCAGGAAAGATCAGTGAAAAGAGTTTTAAGAATGAAGCCAGGTTATGGCCAAATTATGATACGGACTATGAAGTCCTTGTAAAATTTGCCAGAGAGAATCAGCTGGAATTTATTGCTACTAACGTCCCGCGAAGGTACGCCTCTGTTGTACACAAGCAAGGATTTGAGGGTCTCGACAGCCTGAGTATTGCAGCAAAAAGGCTATTGCCTCCATTGCCGGTTACATACGACCCTGAATTGAAATGTTATAAGGACATGCTTGAAATGATGGAAGGTATGGGCGGCCATGCCAATGATAACTTTCCAAAAGCACAGGCCATCAAAGATGCAACAATGGCCTACAATATTCTCAAGAACTGGTATCCACAAAAGGTATTTCTTCATTATCACGGAACATACCACTCCAATAACCGGGAAGGCATCACATGGTATCTGATGCAGGAGAAACCCACTTTAAATATCCTCACCATTGCTACCGTTGAACAAGCTGAAATCGATGAATTGGATGAAGAGCATCTCGGGTTGGCAACTTATATTATTTGTGTACCGGAAGATATGACCAAGACCCATTAAAAGATGATCTCCAGGAGCCAGGTCAAGTATATCAATTCTTTGAAAATAGGGAAATTCAGAAACATCAGCCGCACATTTATTGCTGAGGGTCCCAAGCTTTTTGATGAGATCCTCAATAGTGACCTGGAGATTAAAAGCATTTTCGCCCTTGGCAGTTGGCTTCAGGATAATGAAAAAGTTCTTGGCCAACTGGAATCTTATGAAGTCAATGAGCAGGAACTCAAGAAGATCAGCACACTCAGCACGCCCAACCAGGTATTGTTTATCGTTAAAATACCTGAATTTGATTTTGATCAGGATGACCTGAATAATAATCTTGTACTGGCCTTACATGACATCAGGGATCCGGGTAACCTGGGTACCATTATCAGGACGGCCGACTGGTTTGGCATTAATCAGGTCATCTGTTCAAAAGAATGCGTTGACATCTATCACCCAAAGGTGATACAGGCCACCATGGGTTCTATTGCAAGAATAAAAATACAACGTATTAATCTGACTGACCTGCTCGGGCAATATGCTCAGGGAGTTAGCGTTTATGGTGCCTCTGCTGAAGGTAAAAATATTTACCAGGAGCGTTTGCCAGCCAATGGGATCATTATCATTGGCAATGAATCACATGGCATTGCGGCACATTTAAACAAATACATCAATAAGCATCTCTCTATACCTTCCGGTGGATCAGTAACTGAGTCGCTTAACGCCGGTATTGCAACGGCGATTATTGTTTCAGAATTCAGAAGGCAAAATGCCCGGGTAAAACAAAAATGAAGTATTTTTGCACAATATGTGGAAGTTAATGATATTATCCGTTATAATCATATCGATTGCCATTGCGGCTATCGCCATTAAAATGTTTGTCAAAAAAGGCGGTGAATTTAAAAAATCCTGCTCCAGTATTGATCCTGTTACAGGGCAGCCTTTTGGATGTACCTGTGGAAATGCTGAGAAGGGTACCTCCTGTGATAATGAAGTTTCGGCTTAATTCAATTCTTTCAAAGATTTCTTCAGGCCTTCTGTCATCAAAGTTTTATATGTTCCATCTTCACCGGAATAAATAAAATATATTTCCAGTTCTACCTTTTTCTCTTTGATAAACAGTAATGCATCTTCCAAACCCATTACCATGATTGCCGTGGCATAGGCATCAGCATAAGCGCATTTATCAGCAATAACCGTAACACTGAGTAAGGCATGTTTAACAGGAAAGCCCGTTTTGGGATTGATGGTGTGGGAATAGCGTACTCCATCTTTCTCATAGAACTTTCTGTAATTGCCGGAAGTAGCCACTGCCAGGTCGGTAAGGGGCAACTCAGCTTTTAATTCCCGTGTTGAGAATTGTTCATCAGATGGCTTTTCTATGCCAATTTTCCATCTTTTTCTACGGGGCTTTTTTCCCCTGGCATAAACTTCACCCCCGATATCAACAAGGTAATTCCTGATCCCTTTTGATTCCAGAAAGTTGGACACCAGGTCGACCGAATAGCCCTGGGCCACTGCATTAAAGTCAAATTTTATTCTCGGGTCAGATTTGACCACTTTCCTTCTATTAATTCCCACCTGTCGGTAATTGACCAGGGGCAGAAGGCTATCTACAGTTCCGGAACTGATACTTGGCGAATTATTTGCACCAAATCCCCATGCATTAACGAGTGGGCCAACAGTCATGTCAAAGTAGCCATTGGTATTTTCAGATACCTCCAAGGATATCCGGAAAAGGTCGATGAATACATCGTTGACAGTCACATCCTCATTATTGTTAACCCTGTTGATCATGGAATTTTCCACCCATAAAGAAGCCGTTTGATCAAATTGGTCTAACAATGAATCTATTGATTCCTGAAAATTTTGTCCACCAGAAGTATAATAGGTAATGGCATAATAGGTCCCCTGGGTTTCACCGGAAAACTGGATTTTCTCCATTGAGCTCTTTGGGGCACAGCCTTGGATTACAATGAAAAATAATAAAAGAAATTCCGGTTTTTTGAATCGTTGCACAGTGAAATACAATTTAATTTGAGCCAGGTCAAGAATATCATTTATCCTCCGAAATCATCGAAGGCAATCATTTCATCCGGCACGCCATAATCATCAAGCATTTTTAAAACAGCATCATTCATCATTGGCGGGCCACAGATATAATATTCAATTTCTTCCGGTTCAGGATGTTGCTTGAGGTAATTGTCCATGACCACCTGGTGAATGAATCCCACGGGCCCGTTCCAGTTATCTTCCGGAACCGGTTCCGACAAAGCGACATTGAAGGTAAAGCTTGGATTATCTTTGGCGATTTCCTCAAACTCATCAATATAAAATAATTCCCTTAATGATCGTCCCCCGTACCAGAAGGTAGCCTTACGGGTTGAACGCCTGGTCTTGTACTGATCAAAGATATGGGAACGCATAGGGGCCATGCCGGCTCCACCACCGATAAACATCATTTCCCTTTCGGTATCTTTGATAAAAAATTCACCATATGGGCCGGAGATGGTCACCTTATCACCTGGCTTTCTGGAAAAGACATAAGAGGAGCAGATACCCGGGTTCACTTTCATGAATCCACCGGTTTTACGGTCAAATGGAGGTGTTGCTATACGGATATTCAGCATGATGATATTACCTTCCGCAGGTTGGTTGGCCATGGAATAGGCACGGAATATGGGTTCGGGGTTTTTCATCTTCAGGTCCCACATCTTGTATTTATCCCATTCATCACGGTATTCTTCTTCCACTTCAACATCTTTGTATTCTACTTCACATTTAGGAACATCGATCTGAATATATCCACCGGACTGAAATTTAAGGCTTTCTCCTTCGGGTAGTTTAACCACAAATTCTTTGATAAAAGTGGCCACATTACGGTTTGACACCACTTCGCACTCCCATTTCTTGATCCCAAATATCTCTGGTGGAATGGCTATTTTCATATCCTCCCTGACTTTCACCTGGCAGCCTAACCTCCAATCGCTATGCTGTTCTTTCCTGGTAAAGTATCCAACTTCGGTAGGCAGTATGCTACCGCCACCTTCCAGCACCTGGCATTTACACATGGCACATGTTCCACCACCCCCACAGGCTGATGGAAGGTAGATTTCGTTAGCAGACAAGGTTGTAAGTAAGGTTGATCCCGGGTTAACGACCAATTCCTTTTCATCATTGATCATGATCTTCACTTCCCCCTGCGGTGTAAGCTTTTTCCGTGCATACAGCAGCATAGTTACCAGGAACATTAAAACGACAAGAAATACAACGATGCTAGATAATATGACGATTCCTATACCCATTTTAAAGTAATATTTTGTTTGTTTTTACAGCGCTTAAATTTTAATCCCCATAAACATCATGAATGCTATTCCCATCAATCCGGTGATAATGAATGTGATCCCCAGGCCTCTTAAAGGAGCGGGCACATTGGAATAGCGGATTTTCTCCCTGATCGCGGCGATGCCTATGATAGCCAGGAACCAGCCCACACCGGATCCAAGTCCGAAGGATGTGGCTTCAGCCAGTGACTGGTATTCCCTTTCCTGAATGAAAAGCGAGCCTCCCAGGATAGCACAGTTCACAGCAATCAGCGGAAGAAAGATTCCCAATGAATTATACAAAGCGGGGGAAAACTTTTCTATGACCATTTCAACCAATTGGACCATTGATGCGATCACGGCAATGAATACGATAAATGACAGGAAGCTGAGGTTCATGTCAATGAAGGAGGATCCCAGCCAGGACAATGCACCAGGTCCAAGCAAGTATTCATTGATCAGGTAATTCACCGGAACAGTAATACCCAAAACAAATATCACGGCAATCCCCAATCCCACAGAAGTCTTTACTGTTTTCGAAACGGCAAGGTAAGAGCACATGCCCAGAAAATAGGCAAAGACCATATTGTCGATAAAGATGGATCTGACGAATATACTGGTAATTTCTTGCATTATATGATGACTTAAACGGTTTTACATTAATTCTCTTCGATAAGGTCACGCACCTTTGAGCGCTGCACCCAGATAATGACTCCCACGGTGATCAAAGCCATTGGAGGAAGGATCATCATGCCATTGTTGACATAGCCTACCTCAAACAGTCCAATTTTTTCCAAAACCGGATATCCCCAAATGGTACCCGCACCTAAAAGTTCCCTGAAAAAGCTGACCACAATCAGGATCCAGCCATATCCCAGGGCATTTCCGATACCGTCAAGAAATGAAGGCCAGGGTTTTTGGGCCATGGCAAAAGCTTCGAACCTACCCATGATGATACAATTGGTAATGATCAACCCCACAAAAACCGAAAGTTGTTTGCTTACATCATAAGCAAATGCTTTCAGGACCTGATCCACCAGGATCACCAGCGTAGCAATAACGGTAAGCTGGACAATGATCCTGATCCTTGGGGGGATGGTCTTACGCAACAATGAAATTAAAACGTTTCCAACGGCAAGCACAAAAATGACAGACAATGTCATCACAAACGCCGGTTCCAATTTGGCTGTGACTGCCAATGCAGAACAGATTCCCAATACCTGGATAGTAATTGGGTTATCCCGTCCCAAAGGAGCTGAAAGCAGTCTCTGGTTCTTTAGAGAAAATAAAGGTTCTCTTTCTTTGATTTCCGAACTCATATCTTAGATGTTTTTTTTGATATACGACACATAATTTTCAAGACAATCGTCTAACATATCTGTAACACTGTTACTTGTAATTGTTCCTCCAGAGACGGCATCGACACCGTGGATCTGGCGATCATCTGGTAATGTAGAGGCTCCGCCTTTCACCACCGCAATAGAGACAAAGTTGCCATTGGCATCAAAAATGCTTTTCCCGATAAATTGAGCTGCAAATTCTTTAGTGGAAATTTCAGCACCAAGACCGGGTGTTTCTTTATCATGACCAAAGTCAGCGCCCACTACCTTGTTAAAATCCGTACCAAAAGCAATATTTCCATAAACCGGGCCCCAAAGCCCTTTCCCAAGTAATGGAACAATATATGTGATATTGCCATCAATTTCAGCAATGTAAAGCGGGATTTTGAAAGGCTTTCCCATCATTTTGTTGTACAACTCTTTTTTGAGGTTAAGGTCAAATGCTCTTTCCTCCCCCGTCTCAAACGCAGCATTTTTATACAGGCTGATCACATTTCCTTCAGAGTCAATGATCAATTCCTCTTTAATGGCATCCTTATATAGCTCTTCTGCATCATCAGCGGTAGATTCGATATCTGCCGAAGCAAGGATGCCCTGGATCTTGGCAATGGCAAAATTTTGCTCCTGAAACGGTTGAAGCATCATAGCTGTAGTAGACAGCAGTGCCGCAACGATGATCACCATGACCGTTGAATAGATGAATATATACCGATTGCTAAACATATGATTATGACTTTTTTAAGATTTTCAATTATGCTTTAACGACTGCTCTTTGCCATCTTTTTCTTCTCTTCCTCACATTTGCCTGGATCACATAATGATCGATCAGCGGGGCAAATACATTCATAAACAGGATGGCCAGCATCATTCCTTCCGGATAGGCAGGATTAAAGACCCTGACCATGACTGCAAAGAAGCCAATTAGGAATCCATAAATATATTGTCCTTTAAAGGTTTGAGTTGCAGATACCGGGTCGGTGGCCATAAATACAGCACCGAAAGCAAAGCCACCCATGATCAGGTGATACCAGGCCGGTATTTGCATGTATTCATTCAATGCCACCAAATTAAATATCAAGCCCATCAAAAGACCTCCCACTACAACGGAAAACATGATCCTCCAGCTAGCCACTCCGGTAAAGATAAGGATGATTGCACCGAGGAGAATAGCAAGGGTAGACGTTTCACCGATTGAGCCTGGCATATAACCCATGAACATATCCATAGGACTGGGGATCTTGTCGATTTCTCCAACCATAGCATCACCAAGTGGCGTGGCACCGGAAAAAGCATCCGGCTTGTCAACGATCCATACCTTATCTCCTGACATATCCTTGGGATAAGCAAAAAACAGGAATGCCCTGGCAGTCAATGCCGGGTTGAGAATATTCATACCTGTGCCTCCAAATACTTCTTTCCCAAAAATAACGGCAAATGCTGTGGCCACTGCGACCATCCATAATGGCACATCCGGAGGCATGATCAGTGGGATGAGCATCCCAGATACCAGGAAGCCCTCGTTCACTTCATGTCCTCTTGCCTGGGCAAAGGCAAATTCAATACCTAAACCGACAACATAGGATACGATAACAATAGGCAGCACCTGCAAAAACCCAAACCAGAAGTTTTGCCACAAATCGGCTTCCTGTCCTATGGCCAGGAAATGTTGATATCCTACGTTCCACATCCCAAAAAGCAAGGCAGGAATTGTTGCCAATACAACAATACTCATGGTCCGTTTCATATCAACCGCATCCCGAATATGGCTTCCTGAAAAGGTCACCTTATTGGATACAAAGAGGAAACTTTCAAAAGCCTCAAAGGTTGATTGAAGTTTTGCAAACCTCCCTCCTTTTTCAAAGTTGGGCTTGATCCTGTCAATAAAATTCCTCAATCCTTTCATTATAATCGCTGATTAATATTTTTACTATAAGCGTATCAGGCTCACTACATCATTTCTTTGCGCATAAGATCCAGGCCGTCCCTGACGATAGTTTGAATCTCGGTCTTGGAAGTATCAATAAACTCACAAAGGGCAAAGTCTTCATCATCAATTTCATAAATACCCAGGTTCTCCATCTGGTCAATGTCTTCAATCATGATAGCCTTGACCAGCTGCATAGGATAGATGTCAAATGGAAATACCTGCTCAAACTTACCGGTCATCACAAAGGCACGTTCACCACCATGAAGATTGGTATCGAGATTATACTTTTTCTTCGGCCACAGCCAGGAGAAAAACTGATGAGAAAAACTAAACTTATTCAGACCGGGCAATGCCCATCCAATAAATTCATAATAATCTCCCTCAGGCACCACTGTAACCTGGGAATCATAAAAGTCGACATAGCCCTCTTTGATGATCTTTTTCCCGGTGAGGACATTTCCACTGATAAATCTCTTTTTACCTTCAGTGATATTATCTTTGACCATCTCCACGATACATGCACCGGCCAGGCTCTTAAAATAGGATGGTTTTTTAACACCAGGCCCTGCTAATGCATATATTTTAGCAGCATCATACTTGCCGGTGATGAATAAACGGCCAATGGTCAATACCTCCTGCGGCCTTAAGTACCAAATCACCTCTCCCCTGTTCAATGGGTCAAGCTTACTGATCTGTGTGCTCACATTTCCTGTGGGATGAGGACCACTAAAACGATTTATCTGCACGCCTTTGGCATTCAGGTAAACAGCTGAAGTGTCCTGACGATCAGGCACATTCAGGTGAACGTTTCCTGATGTCAGTTTGCGCAATGCGTCAATACCTGCCTGGAATGCAGATGATTCTCCTTCTACGAGGAAATTATAATCCGGAGCTAAAGGATGCGTGTCAAAAGCGGAAATGATGATCGCTTTCGGATCATCCTTTGGATTGGCAATGATACTGTAAGGTCTTTGCCTGAGGACAGGCCAGACTCCGCTTTTCAGCATTTTTTCTGTCACCTGTTCCTTACTGAGATTGCCGGGGTCGCCCTGACCAAAATCGACATATTCCCTTGTCTCGCCTGCTTCAATAACAATTTCAAGCAATACTCGTTTGGCCCCCCTTCGGATCTCTTTTACCTTACCGCTAACCGGTGCGGTAAAAAGGATCTCTTCCCTGTACTTATCATAATATAATGGTGTTCCTGCCTGTACTTCATCACCTTCCTGGATGAGGACTTTCGGAAATACACCAATAAAATTAATGGGTTTTGATGCAAATGTCCTGGGGAAGATTTCCGTAATTTCTTTTACAGCTTCGCCAACAAGTTTAATATCAAGGCCTTTCCTGACTTTTATGGTTGCAGACATAATAATTATATATCTAAATAATTTAAAAACACAATTTTACAAAATTTTATCGTTAGTCAGATAAAAATAATGCTTTTTAAATCAGTTAAAAAAGCCGTGAAAATCATATTTTTGACTGATCTAATACAGGTATTTATGTTATTTACCAAATTATCAGGATTGAGAGCAATTCATACATATTTCATCTGCATATTAATTGCCCTGTCCTCCTCTTTGGTCGTTTTTTCACAGGACACTGAAGATCAGGATTATTTCAAGGAATTATTTATCCGAAACGAAGATTTTATTTATAAACCAAACATCAAAACGGTCTTACTGTACAAGGCCGGATGGGAAATGTCGCAACCAATCATCCAATTGAACACCGATGATAAAATGATCCTGACTTTTGATGATCTTGATGCTGACGACAAATATTTTGGATATACCATTATCCACTGCAATGCCAACTGGCAGGAATCGGAGCTTAAGCAAAATGAATATATTGATGGATATTATGAGGATGAGATCTGGGATTACGCCTTTTCATACAACACCACCAAAGCCTATACGAATTACAGGATTGAATTACCAACTGATTATTTACGCTTAACCAAATCCGGTAATTATATCCTGCGTGTTTATGAAGATGAAAATAAAGATGAAAATGTGATCTTCACCAGGCGTTTCATGGTCCTGGATCCAAAAGTCAGTGTTAATGCCAGGGTAAATCCAACGTCCAATGTTGCCGACAGGCAGACCAAACAAGCGGTAGACTTTACCATTTACAAGAACAATTACCTCATCCCCTTTCCATTTGAAAAGCTTAAAGTAGTAATTACACAGAACCGGCGATGGGACAATGCCATCACAGACCTTAAACCCAGGCTGGTGAGTTACGACAAGTTAAGCTATGATTATGATGATGGTAATGTCTTTGACGGGGGCAATGAATTTCGGCATTTGGACATTAAAAGTACGATCTACCAAACTGAAAATATGAAGAACAAGTTCTACGACGCCACCGGTTATCATGTCTTTCTTTTAGCGGATGAGCGCAGGACTTTCGACAGGTATACTTTCCAGGAAGACCTGAACGGCAAATTGTACATAGAGGCTGAGAACGCCGGAGATGCCAATATTGAAGGTGATTATATTTTTATACATTTCAAGTTTCCTTATAAAGTTCCCCTGGTTAATGGCAATCTCTACATTATGGGGGCCTTGACGAACTGGCAATTCACGGAGGAAGGACGGCTAACCTATAACTTCCAGGAAAAGGCCTATGAAACCATCATGTACCTCAAACAGGGATACTACAACTATGTGTATGTCTTTCTCGAAGATGGGTATCCGGGAGCAGATATTACCTTAATGGAAGGTAATCATTGGGACACTGAAAATGATTATACCATTTTCGTTTACCACCGTGAAGAAGGGACTTATTATGATCAGTTGATCGGATTACAGTTCCTGAATTCCCTTTACAAGGATTGATTATTCGTAACGCAGGGATTCAATAGGATCCAGTTTGGCTGCTTTGGCAGCAGGCAGAATTCCGGACAGCAGGGCAACAATAAAGCATAGAACGACACCCAGGATGATCCATGCCCAGGGTACAATAAATGCACTTCCGATAATCAGGGACAATAAATTCCCTATTCCAATCCCCAGGACGATGCCAACGATTCCGCCCAGTTGTGCAATGACCACGGATTCTATCAGGAATTGATTCCGGATACTGATTCTGTTAGCTCCAATCGCCTTTCGAATCCCAATCTCCCGGGTTCTTTCCGTAACAGAAACCAGCATGATATTCATCAGTCCGATGGCTGCACCCAATAAGGTGATCAAGCCAATCAGCGTAGCCCCTATCCTGATGTATTTCAGAAAATCTATTAACATTTCGGCTATGGAATCACTTTTTACCATACTGAAAGTATCTTCCTCCGTGACCGGTACATTTCTGATGATCCTGAAAAGCCCGGTAGCTTCACCAATGGCAGCATCCAGATCTTCAGCTTTGATGGCCATGACATTAACGGAATAATTCATATTGGGCCGTGGAAAATATTGCCGTACATTGGTAATGGGCACTACACATCGCCGGTCGCCGGCAAACCCGATACCTGACCCCTTTTCCTTCATCACCCCGATTACCCGGTACTTACCCGGGCCAATTGAAATGACCTTGCCAATGGGATCTTCATTTGCCTTAAAAAGCTTATTGGCGATCTGACTTCCAAGGATAACCACATGATTCCCATATTGTATTTCCGTGTCGGAGAAATTACGTCCTTTAGCAAGCTCAAAACCACTGGTCACCATATAATTTTCATCAGTGCCAACAACGCCAACATTGGGATCAGTTTTCTCAGATTTATATTTTGCAGTAGCAATCCCGGTACCCCAGATATAAACGGAAGTATAGGCAGGAAAATTAAAATTTTCCTTAAAGGTCATGGCCTGATCGAAGCTGATGCGTTCGTAATATTTAGGGCGGCTGGAATCATTACCGATATGAATACGTAAAGTACGGTTCCTGATGGTAAAAGTATTGGCACCCATCATGGCAAAATTTTGGTTCAGGTAATACTTAATAGAATCAATTGCAGTCAATATCCCAACAAGGGCCATGATCCCAAAAGCAATGATCATCACTGTAAGAACCGTTCTCAGGAAATGTCCCCTGATGGATTCCAGTGATTGCCGTATATTTTCAAAGAGGAGTTTGTTCATTAACTATAAGCGTTAGTCTGTACCTTTACCTGCTCATACAAAGTTAAGTATTTTCATACTTACCTGAATTTCTTTATCATTTTAACTGCAGATTTCACCAGGCCCGGAAGATTATTCCGATGAATCCTCAAATAATGACATTCCGTGGAACCAAAACCTTTATAAAACCTGGCAAGGTCAGTATCGTTGGAGCCATCAAAATCAAAGACCAGGTGCTGGTGGGCATGATCTTGTATATAAGCATCTATGATCATAAACATTGCACTATGTTCCCTGCCTTTGGTGTCCAGGCCTGAAAAAAGGAATATGCTCTTTTTATTGCTGTGCACGAACACGGCCCCGGCACACAGTTCATTGTAATCGGTAAAAGCCCCGTAAATCTCTGCCAGGCCTTTATAAATGCATACATAAATAAGCTTCCGGAGCATCATGTAGTCTTTATCTTTAAGATGTTGTATTTCACGACCCTTATTTTGCCGGAACATTTCAATCAGCACATCGGGTTTTTGGTTTTTCATGATGGTCAGACCCGACTTTTGTGCTTTTTTTATGTTTCTCTTTGTATTCTGAGAATAATGCTTACTGATGTTATCGTAAGCATTGATCAGATCGAGTTCATGATTCAACTGGGGTGTGACTTCAAATCCATCGGAATCAATTTTATTCAGTGTGTTTAAGTTTATCTCGATATACCTGTATTTTTTCGGAATGGCTTGCAAAAAATTCTCCACCACTTCAGCCGAGAGGATGCTGCGGGAAAATATTCCAAGCTGTTGTGTGAAATAAGGCTGGAACAGGTAAGATATTCCGTATTTCTTTCTTCCGGTAAGTGGAAAAACCCTTTCGTAATCATTTTCTATCAGTGCTTCCCAGCCATCGCAAACGATGTCAAGATACCAGCTGTAGGCATAAATTATTCCATTGAAAGCCGAACGGATGCTCTTATCCCATCTGGTCTTATCAATTTCATCATTTTTAAGGTACTTGATCATTGAACTGCTTCTTTGATGATCTCTATAAAAGCATGGTGTTTGGCTTCATCATCCGACAGGGCATAATTATGCCAGATTCCAATCAATTCACCATTAACCTGTTTTACAGATTGGATCAGGGGTCTTACAAATTTAATATAATCTTCCGGTAAAACCTGCATATAATCACTTAAAGCAGAATCCATAAATGCAAAAGGATGGATCCTGATGGGAAGTTCCTTGTCCTGAACCAGGTCATAAGCATTGAAAGGACTGCTGATACTGGCTCTGAATCCCAAACCGGAAGCATAGCCCATTGAATATTCCCCTTGTATATCCTGGTTCATGAGGCGGGAATAGCTCGCAGGCAAATCAAGCATCAGGAAATGCTGCCGGCTGATCACAACAGGTTTGCTAATGATGGTGCTTAATCTTTTGACTTCAGCATGGATCTTGTCCGGATCTTTGGAAGATCCATAAGATGGATGAATTCCAAGTTCTGCCCGGGTCGATAATTTTTTTAATAATTTTCTAAAACGCGTATTACGGTACGAGCTATTTTTATCATAGGCACCATAATCACCGATCAACACAAAATAAAGCGGGTGCAAATTATACTCATTAAAGATATTCAGCTGCAAATCAAAATTATCAAAAGGATCATCCTGCATACCTGACAATACCCTGAGTTTTTCAATGCCTTCCTTGAAATTCAGTTTGAACAGCAATTTGGCTAATCCCCCAAGAGATCTGATCAAGCCTTTCCCTTTGTGCGCAAAAGCCTGATCAATATCAACACTCGGTATAAATTTGTACTGCTGTTGAGGAAATTTAAATTCCGGATGATGAATCAGTAGCTGCTCCTTAATTTTCAAGGCCAGGATATTGATGAGGGGTTTGTCAAGAAACGCATTTTGACCTGCCAGGCTGTATTCCGGTATAAAACGGCCATGCCTGTCCCTTTCCCCGGGGATATATTCCTCATACCTTGAGGCCAGGTAAAAGGTCATCGCCAGTGGATCAAAAGGGAAAGGTAATACATTCTCCTGAATGAAAAATACGGGCAGGTCATTCCAGTTATCCACTGTGATGATTTGATTCTGGATATCACTCTCAAAGAGTATTTCAGCCGGCTTAAAGTGGATACCGCTACCCAGTGATGTCCCTGAATAATTAATTTTGAGTGCTGATGAGCTAATGTATTCCTCCAGGTTTGTGGTATAATGCACCTCAACACCCAAAATGTCTGTAAAGATTATCCGGGAGGCATACCTGAGCCTGGGACTGTCTTTTTCACTGTATATCAGCACCATAATTAATCTTATCCTGTGTTGTTTTATACAAATTGAAAATCTGCAAAAATGATTTCAACTGATCCCGTAAATATAGCTTAGTATCGAAGCGGGCAATATTCATTGCATTATTTTGTGTGATGTCTTTGTGGATAATCTCGTGGGCATCAGCAATGCGCAGCATCGAAAATTCAACCTTGTTGATCACCTGCGTATTCAATATAGCAACTTCCAGTTTTTCCTGAAGTAATTCCAGGTTCATGGTCCAGCCATGGAGTTTTCGATAGAATAGCAATTTCTTCTCACCAGCTTGAGCACCGTCATTGTAATAACGTATCAACAAGGGTTTGAAGTGCCTGTAAGGAACCTTATCCTGCTCTTCAACATAGTGTGTATATGTAAATGCTTCCGCAACATTGGTCCCGATAAACAGCATTTTGGCATTCCATTCCAGGAACTTTGCAAATGGAGAATCGCTTCCAAAGGAGCTTTTATTTTGAAGGTTTTGCAGGGCCTCCGATTCCTTCCCCCATACCATAAATGAATGCAGGGGATGCCAGGTTCTTTTAAAATCACCGCCCCGGAATGCAGCCAGTGCCATTGCCCCTGTTATAGGTTCAGTTTTTTTTACATCAAAGGTCTGGCCTGATCTAAGGTAAAAATTATAGGCCGGAAAGATCAGGGTTCCCTGAACCGTTAATTTGCGCTTAAAGCTATCAATTAAGGCATCAACATCAAAGGAGCGTTCATTCCGTTTAGCATTAAAGGCAAACCTGGTTATATCAGATGCGATGATCAGGACATCCGAGGCCTGGATATCCAGGTGATCAACAATTTCCTGATAAGGTATGTATGAAGTCGCTGTCATATTTATAATAACCAGGGTTTGATGAACTAGACCATTTTACGAAACTGTATTAACTCGTTTGCATAACCCATCTCCTTCCAGAAGTCAATGGCAGTTGTATTTTCTGATAAGGCCTGTAACTCAATGGAGTGGACTTGCTGTTCAATAAACCAGTGCTCAAGTTTTTCCAGCAATGCCTTAGCGATTTTTTGTTTCCGGTATTCCGGTCTGACATAGATATGGGTGACTACCCCAATCTTTTTATTTCCCAGGTAATCCGGTGCCATGCTCAAAGCGCCGTGTGCGAATGCAATCATATCACTACCATGGAAAGCAACCTCCACGGTTGTAAATCTTTTCAAGGTTCGTTTCAGGGAAAGCATCCATTTATCAACGCCATCCTTTTCCAATTGCAGCATTAAGCCATATTCCTGCATATAAGTATACATTTCAGCAAAAAGCAGGGCTACCTGTTTCAGGTCCTGATCCTCCGGATCCTGAATCTGTTTATAATGGATCTTATTCATTTGATGCTTGCATAAATAAATCAATAATACCGGAAACTGTCGTAAGACCTTCTTCCTCCATGATCTTTTCGAAATCGATTTCTACCTTTACTATTTCTTCCATAGCGCCGATCAGGTCGACAAAAGTCATAGAGTCAAGCAAACCGCTTCTGACCAGGTCAAAGTCCTGTTTGACTTCCCCAGGTTCAATCCCAAAACGGAGAAGCCGATCATCAATTAGTTGCAAAAGCAGTTTCTTTATTTCCTGCTCATTCATAGGAGTTCAATCAGTTTATTTCGGTCTATCTTACCATTATCGTTCAAAGGCAAATGCGCTATCCGGATGATCTTCTGCGGAACCATATACCAAGGTAATTGTTTTCTGCAAATTTCGAGCAAGCGCTGCTCATTAAATTCTTCCTCATCGTTCTCCACAAATGAAACCAGGGATTGAGTGCCTGTACTTTGATCCTCGACAGCTATGGTAGCCAGGTTATTGATTTTTCCGAGCTGCCGCAGCGTCTCGTCAATTTCCAACAGGTTGACCCGGTAACCACTGATCTTCACTTCCGCATCGGCCCTGCCGAGGAAGAAAAGATCATGGTCAGCATCTTCAAGCACAAGGTCTCCTGTATTATACCATGATATGTCACTTTTTGGATCCAGTTTCACAAAACTCATGGATTCATCCTCCCGGGCCTGCAAATAGCCATCAATCACCTGTGTACCAGAAAGGTGCAACAATCCCTGTGATTTCGCTTCCAGGGCTTGTTTTTCATCATCCAGGATACGATATTGCTGATCTTTAAAGATCTTGCCGATGGAAACAATGCCATTCCCGGATTTGTTTTTATCAGGAGACTTCTGCCATTCGTAAGCTGCTATGGCAATTGTCGTTTCTGTCGGACCGTACAAATTGATCAGCCTTGATGAAGGGGCAGCCTGTTGCCAGTGATGCGCCGTCTTTTCGAGTAAAGGTTCACCGCAGAAGAAGCTCCATTTTAATGAAGGGAAAAAGGCCGGACGCAAGAGACGCATTTTATCCATCATGACAGCCATAGAAGGTACCGAGAACCATACAGTGATCTTGTGCTCATTGATGTATTTTGGGTATGCAAAAGGCTTATCGGCTGCAGGGACACAAAGGCATCCTCCGCTCAGCCAGCAGACAAATAAGTCATGCACGCTAAGGTCAAAGGTCAGGTCAAATGTCTGTGAGAAGCGATCAGATTCATGAAATTTATACATCCCCATCAGGTTATCCAGGTAGGCAGTAACATTCCGGTTGCTGACCGGAACCCCTTTGGGCGCACCGCTTGTACCAGAGGTAAAAAGAAGGTATGCTGTCTGGTCTTTGGTCGATTGAATTTCGGGGACAATCCCGGCAGGTTCAATATAACCTGATTCCTTCAGATCAGGATTGATGATATTCAATGCGCCATTATGTTGTTGTATGATATCATCCATCAGGTCCAGTTGATCATTGGCCACGATAATCGTGCCGGCTGCAGATCTTTGGATCATTTCCAGGTTCCTGTTCAGCGGAAAGCGTGGATTCAGGGGGAGGTAAGGCCGGGAAGCCATTAAAGCGCCAAGAATGCCGGCATATGCTGTAATGCCTTTTGCTGCCAGGATGGCCACCGGGGATGATTCATCACTTATTGACATTATCCTGCGGGCAATTCCGGCACTTAAGCTCAACAATGCTGAATAGGACCATACCTCTCCGCCAACTTCCAGGGCCGGATTTTCACTGTATATTTCGGCTGATGAAAGAAATCGATGTATTAATATATGGGTGGTTCCCTGTTTCAATTCGTTAAGATTTCTTTAGGTTTTGTTCCAGGATCAGTGCATCCGCAAAATACTTTGTAGCCCAGTTTGGGAATGCAAATGGTTCATACTTTCCCCAGATCGGGAATGAACCGGGTATGGCCCCTTTGGTATTGTCAGAGCCACTTAGCTGCCGGTTCTGTATGTTGGCCAATAAAGTATTCATGCCCAGGGCCGCATCAAAGAATTGTTGATCGCCGGTCAGCACAAATAGTTTTTGCCAGATGATGCTCATTTGGGCACAGCCTGTAAGGATCATGTATTCACTACCTGCCCAATTGGCGTCATACCTGCCATGCAATTTACCATCCCTTATAAAAATATCCCTCAACCTGATGGCAGGTTGGAGTGCCGCTTGTTTATATTTATCATTTCCCAGGTGAATTCCTGAATCCAAAAGCCCATCGATAGTATAAGCAATGGTATGGAGGATTGGTCTGTCGTTATGCTTGATCGTGTTGTCACAATCCTCAAACCAGGCATTAGCATGTTGCTTGTGATCAACGACCCAATCCAGGTTCTTAATGGCATGTTGAGCATATTTCTTATCCTGGGTATGATCGGAAAGCATCAACAGGGGTGCATCCACGTATGTGTCATATACCCGCTCATTTTCCATCAAAGCATGCATTTTCCAATATCCCTGTTTGGATTGAACCTGGCAAAGCCAGTCGCCAGCCTTTGTTGCAGCTTTAAGAAACCTGTCATCCTGTGTATGTGCATATGCTGCCAGCATCCCCCTTATGACCTGCCCTGTATTAAACACAATTTCAGGTTTCTGCTCACTCACCCTTCCCCCCTGCCATCCTCCGGATTCCTTTTGGATAGAGAGCAACCATTCAGCGACTTTTAGGGCTGTTTGGATACTTTCATCATTACCTGTAAGTCCTCCATAAACCATCAATGTAGGGATGATGTACCCGGATGTTTCCGGATATGAAGAAGACCAGCCGTCTACCAGGTGATATGAGCCCATGCCATCATCACTCATATTTTTTTGTGCAATCATCAACCATCGAATCGCATCGTCAAGGGCCTGGCTTTTATCCATCTTTTTGTGAGACCCGGGCTTAATGAAATTACCTTTTTGGAAATACAGGCGTTTTACATCGAGCACAGCGATATTCCGCTCTTTCCGGAAAGCAAGGGAACTGATGTTTTTGGTATATAAATAGAGGCTGTTGAGCATTTACAGTAGCTTAATATGGAACATCATGTCAGGATCATTTGTATCATCTTTTCATAGAAAGTCAATCCGAAAGGTGCGCCCGGGTTTTTGATTAATGCATCATTGCTCCACATACTGATAAGGGTTGCATTTACCTTCTTTACTTCATCGCGTATTTGTCTGAATTGCTCCATAGGAGAAATGTCGCTTTGGATATCGACATCCAGGATGGCAAAAGGATGAATGCGAAGCTTGGTCTCCACATCCAGGTCCAGGTCATAAAAGTTAAATGCATTGCTGATGCCTGCCCTGAACCCGGGATGGTTGACATAACCCATTGAATAATCATCACTGATATCAAGGTTAACCATGTTCCTGTATGTGACCGGCATATTCAATACCAGGAAGTGCTGCCTGATTTTAGAAATCTCCCTGTTCAATACTTTTGAGAGCCGGTTAAGTTCTATTTGCAATAAATCAGGATCACGGATGGATGAGAATGAAGAATGCAGGCCTACTTTACAATAATCAGCCAGGGATTTGATCAGCACCTGGAAGCGCCGGCTGTTTACACTTATATTCTTGTCATTATGGCCATAGTCGGCAAAAAGGATAAAATAGATGGTTTTCAGGTCATATTTTTTTTGCAGCTCCAGTTGATCCTTATAAGTATCAATCGGATCGGGATGTGTGCCCATGATGACTTTTGTCCGTTGCAGCATTCCGCCAAAATCAAGGTCACCCACTGATTTAAGATAACCACCAATAGTCCGTACCAGGCCTTTGGACCTCATTGCATAAGCTGCATTGATATCTATGGATGGGATGAATTGAAATCGTTGTTCAGGCATTTTCATGCCTGGAAATTGCTTAAGCAACAATGATTTGATCTGTTGCGCCCAGATATTGACGATGGGTTTGTGCAGGAAGCCATTTTTAAACGCCAGGCTGTCCTTTGCCTGAAATCTTCCATGTTCATCTTTGACATAGGGGAGATATTCTTCATAGCGGGTAATCAGGTAAAACGCGGCAGCAAAAGGGTCAAAAGGCATCGCCGAAACATGGTCATAAACCGGGAAGAAAGCCGGGTTGCCTTCATCATCAATAACAACTATTTCCTGCCCGCCAATGCCCCGCTCATGCAACAAGTTTTCGCTATGAAAGAATATACCCTTTTCAAGCGTTGTGGTGGAATAATTTATGGCAGGTCCTTCATAAGCCAAATATTCTTCAGTGTTTTCCGTGAAGGCATATTCCACATCCAGGATATCACTAAAAAACACTTTAAAAATATACTTAATCCGGTTGCAAAGTTTAGGAGTGTATATCAGCAGCATAACACAACAAATATACGATAAAAAATCAGGGTGATAATTTAGCAGAATGCCATGTCACATTTTAAAAGTTTAGTACTTTTGATGTGCATATCTACTAATTACTGAACCCAATTCCATGGAAAATTTTATTGTTTCGGCAAGGAAATACAGGCCAATGACTTTCAATACGGTAATTGGTCAGCCTTCTATCACAGCAACCCTTAAAAATGCCATTAAAAACCAGCAGATCGCACAGGCCTTTCTTTTTTGCGGTCCCAGGGGGGTTGGCAAAACGACCTGTGCAAGGATCCTGGCCAAAACGATCAACTGTACGAATGTTACTGCGGATACTGAGCCTTGCAATGAATGTGAATCTTGTTTGTCGTTTAACAGTTCCGCTTCATTCAATGTCCATGAGCTGGATGCTGCATCCAATAATTCGGTGGATGATATCAGGACCCTGGTAGATCAGGTCAGGATACCACCGCAGGCCGGTCAGTACAAAGTATATATCATTGATGAGGTCCATATGCTTAGCGCCCAGGCATTCAATGCTTTCCTGAAGACACTGGAAGAACCTCCGGCTTATGTCAAGTTTATCCTGGCTACAACAGAAAAGCACAAGATCATACCCACCATACTTTCCCGATGCCAGGTTTTTGATTTCAAAAGGATAAACGTAGAAGACATTGCCAATCATTTAAAATTTGTTGCAAGCAACGAAGGTGTCGATGCAAGCGAGGATGCTTTGCATATAATTGCTCAAAAAGCGGATGGTGCCCTTCGGGATGCTTTATCCATTTTTGATCAGCTTGTCAGTTTTTCCGGTGACACACTAAGCTATGAAACTGTCATTCAAAACCTGAATATCCTTGATTATGATTATTTTTTCAGGATCACGGATTCCATCCTTCAAGGTCAGATACCAGAGACCCTGGTTACAATCAACGAAATCATTGACAATGGTTTTGAAGGTCAGCATTTCATTATTGGGATGGGTGAGCACCTGCGCAACCTGCTCGTGTGCCGCGACAAATCCACTGTTAAACTGTTGGAGGTCAGTCCCGGTCTCAAAGACAAATACCTCGGGCAATCATCTCGTTGTGCAGATCATTTTCTATTTAAAGCGCTGGAAATCAATAACCAATGTGATATTGACTACAAAAGCAGCAACAATAAAAATCTGCATTTAGAGATTGCGCTATTGCAGATGTGTGCTTTATCAGGTATTAAAGTTCATCCTGAAAAAAAAACGCCTGATCTCCCCACTCCGGCAGTAAAGATTAAACCGGGTATTGTTCCCACAGGAAAGCAAGCCAATGTAGTTGAGGAGCCCCCGCCAGCACCGGTTCCCAGTGCTGCGACGAAAGTACCTAAAGCTGGAAAAAAAGTACCCGGCACTTATTCTATCAAACAGGCCGTAAACGGAAAAGAGGATTCAACTGAAAAAGAAGAAATCCCCGAACAGTTAAATGGCATGCAAGAGCGTCCTGAGGAATCATTTGAACAGCAAGACCTGGAAAAAGCCTGGCTCCTGTTTACAGAGTCGGTACATAAAGACTCGCCTAACTTATACAGTACCTTAACCAGGAGAAAGCCTCAGCTCAAAGAAGAATACCTGGTTGTACTGGAAATTGACAACAAAGTTCAGGAAAGAGAAATCCGCGAAAGAAGAGCAGATATTCATGATTTCCTGCGAGAAGAGTTAAAAAATTTCAAGTTAAGATTAGAAACCAGCATCCTTGAAAACAAAGAAGAATCCAAGGCCTATTTCCCTGAAGAGATATACCAGAAAATGGCTGAAAAGAATCCCAACCTTAAGAAATTGAAGGATCAGCTGGATATGGAAATCGATCAATAAATCTCTCGTGATGCGTGACGCGTGACGAGTAACCAGAGATTTTCGATTTTCGATTTTCGCTCTTCGTTTTTACCTCTCCTGCTGTTCCATTACCGGGTTTGCTGTATTGTCCTCAATATTCTCTGGTAATAGAATAACTTCAACAATGTTTTCACCAAAGAAATTATTGGCGGCTTTCTTCAGGTTTTCTATGGTCATGCTGTTAACGGCATCTTCATAGCCCTCTAATTCACCGGGATCCCGTTGATCATAATCCATGCTCCTGATGGTGCTCATCCAGAAATTGTTTTCTTTCAATTGCTCTGCCCTGGTTTTCAGTTTATTCTCCTTTACGTTGTTCAGGTCTTTCAACAGGGGTCCTTCAGCTTTGATCTTTTCAATCTCTTCGTAAGCGATTCCTTTCAACTTGTCTATATTACCGGGATCACAATCAAACTGTATCTGTACCCTGTACTTTTCAAGCGGGTAGTGGGCTTGCATGGGCCGAACAGAAACACCATAAGTTCCTCCCTGTTCTTCACGAATAGACTCAGTATAGCGAAGATCCAGGATAGCACATAAGGCAGTCAGGTTCATCCTCTCCTGGAAATTATCATAATCATACTCACCAGTATAAGTTATAGAAACGCTACCCTTTGGCACCTCCATCTCCCGGCTGAGAACCTTATCGATCTCACCTGCGGGAGGACGTATACCATTATCTCTCCAGGTTTCATTCCTTTTTACCTTTGGCAGCCCACCCAGATAGGTTGCTAACAAAGGTTCAATGGTTTCAAGATCCAGGTTTCCCACGAAGTAGAAATTAAAACCACCGGGATCTCCAAAGCGTTCTTTAAAGATGAAATTCAGCCTGTTAAAATCAGCTTCGTCCAGAACCTCCACTGTCAATGGCCTGACCCGGGGATGGTAATCCGCCAGAGTCACACGGATGGTATCCTGGAATGCGACAGCCGGGTTATTGGCACGGTTTTCAAGGAAGCCTCTGATCCTGGTCATGTATGCATTGTATGCTTTCTCGTTTTCCGGGGGAGCTGTATAATACAGGTATATCATTTGGAGTAATGTTTCAAAATCCTTAACCGAAGAACTGCCTCTGAAACCTTCGTCAACACCTCCCACATACGGATAGATAGATAAGATCTTACCGGCAAGCATTTTATCAAGCTCTATCTTGTCGAAATTGGCAATTCCGCTTTCACCAATTACGGAGGATGAAAAATCAGCTGATGTCAGGTCATCAAGCTCATAGAGTGAAGAACCACCAAAGCTGTATGCACGCATCAATATCTCATCTTCTTTGAAATCCGTCGGTTTCAAAACGACCCTTACCCCATTGCTGAACATCCATTCTTCTGTTCCCAGGATTTCATTCTTCTCTTTACTTACAATTTCACCGGGGCCTGGAATATCAGCCAGCAATGGCTGGTCGCTTACCTTGTCAATATATGGTTCTATCTCTTTATCGCCGATAGATTCAACCATAATGATGAGCTCTTCGGCCGGAGGTATAATGACATCCTCATTTTCCGGGGCAGTAATGACAAGCACCCTGTTATTATCCCGGAGCCATTTAGGTGCAAGGTCATTGATCTCATCCAAAGAAATCATTGGCACTATACCCTGCATGAACGCAAAGTCAAATTCAATCCCCGGCACAGGTTCTGCATCAAGAAAATGGCTATAATACTGCCAGACATAAGCATCTGATTTTTGTTTATCGCGTTCATTATATTGCTTTTCGACCTGGCTCAACAATTCTTTCTTAGCCCGTTCCAGCTCAGTGTCGGTGAAACCATAGCGCTTTACGCGTTCATTTTCAGTTAACAGGGCATCGATCGTCCTGCTGACACCATCGTTTTTAGCAACGGCAAAGGAAAAATATGAATCTTTCGTTCTTACCAGGTTTGAATAACCGGTATAGCCATAAATAAATGGCGGGTTTTCTTCCTGCAACAGTTCCTGCAGGCGTTTGTTGAGCATGCTATTGTATAATTGGTGCACAAGCGATTCACGGTAATACCCCATATTTTTCGTGGATACCGGATCATGCTTGTAGTGGATCTGGATCAGCAGGTACTGTGCTTCCGGATCTGTTTCAATGGCCACCCGTGTTTCCTGGTGATCAGGGATTGTAAAATCTTCACGTTCACGAGGATTCTCCCTGGCCGGAACCTGTCCGAAAATTTCTGTAATTTTCTTTTCGATCAGGTCAATATCGAAATCGCCCACAGCAATGATTGCCTGAAGATCCGGGCGGTACCAATCATAATAATAACGTTTGAAGGCTTCATACGGAGCATTATCAATAATGTCGATATCACCGATCACGTCATGTGTAGCATACTTGGAATCCTGAAATAATATCTTATTGGTTTTTGTCTGCATTCTGAACATCGCTCCCCTGCGTGTCCGCCATTCTTCATGCACCACACCCCGTTCTTTATCGATCTCTTCATCCAGGTATGATACATTATTTGCCCAATCATATAATATCATCAGTGATGTATCAATATTCTCAGGTACATCGGTAGGTACTTTTTGAAGCATGTAATTGGTCACATCATGACTGGTAAATGCATTAATCTCAGGCCCGAACTTCATTCCGATAGATTGCAGGTAATTGATGATATCATGCTTTTCAAAATGTTCGGTGCCATTGAAAGCCATATGTTCGCAGAAGTGAGCCAGGCCATTCTGGTCTTCATCCTCCAATACAGAACCGGCGTTGACCACCAGGTAAAATTCAGCCCGGTTTTCGGGCAGCGCATTGTAACGGATATAATAAGTTAATCCATTGTCCAGCTGTCCAAGTCTGACATCAGGGTCAAGGGGGACATCTGCCGACAAATCAACAGGCTCCTCCTGGGCGCTAAGGGCAAATGCCATGAACAGGCACAATACGAAGGTCGAAAGAGATAATGCAAGATTTTTCATAATTATTTTGATTTTAATGATTATTCAAATATAGTACAAAGTATTGAGTATTGAGTACTGAGTATTGAGTACTGAGTATTGAGTATTGAGATTTTTTCCGTTCACTGTTCACTGTTCACCGTTCACCGGCTTCGTCATCCGTAGCGCAGCGTAGGATGATCACCGTTCACCGTTCACTCCCGATAATTATC
>JAUXCL010000188.1 GCA_030618905.1 Bacteroidales bacterium
AACAATATAACAATATAACAATATAGCAATATAACAACCCTTGCCCGGACGTAAAAAACATATCAAACAAAGCACCATCACCCAGCTTATTCTGGGAATCGTGATCATTGTCATGTTGAATGTGATTGGTTCTTACGTGTTTACCCGAATTGATCTGACGGCGGAGAAGAGGTATTCGCTTTCGGATGCGACCAGGGACATGTTGGCAAACCTGGATGATATTGTATATTTTCAGATCTATCTTGAAGGTGACTTTCCCGCCGGTTTCAAAAGATTGCGTAATGCTACCCGGGAAATGCTTGATGAGTTCAGGGCGTACAGCGATAATATAGAATACGAGTTCATCAACCCATCGGAAAGTGATAATGCAGCCGAGCGCAATGCAGCCTATCAGATCCTTGTCGACCGTGGGCTCAACCCCACCGACCTGCAGGTGAATGCCGCTGACGGTATGAAAAAGCAGATTATTTTTCCGGGAGCCATTGCCATGTATAAGGACAGTGAATCGCCGGTCGAATTACTGCGCAGTCAGCTGGGTATGCCTCCCGAAACGGTACTTAACAATTCTATACAGTCGCTGGAGTTTAACCTGGCCAATGCCATCAAAGCCCTGTGCACTGTGGTCAAACCCAAAGTGGCTTTCATTGAAGGACATGGTGAGTTGGGCCGGATTGAGCGGGCAGACATTACCTATACCTTGCAGGAATATTATAATGTTCATGAGATTACCATCGATGGGAATATCAACAGCCTGACTGAACGGGAAGAATCCGATTCCCTGGGAACAGTTGTGCGCAAGAAATATACAGCCATCATCATTGCCAAACCTGATTCGGCCTTTAATGAAAAGGATAAGTTCATCATCGACCAGTACATCATGTATGGGGGCAAGGTCTTCTGGCTGGTCGATCCTGTTTATGCCAGCATGGACAGCCTGCAGTTTGTTGAAGCTACCATGGGTGTTACCAACAACCTGAACCTGGATGATATGTTATTTAATTATGGGGTTCGTTTGAACACCAACCTGATCATGGACCTGAATGCACTGCCAATACCATTGACCACAGGATCGATTGCCGGACAGCCGCAGATAGATTTCTTCCCCTGGTATTATTTCCCCTTGGTTAATCCATCAACGAGTCACCCCATTGTGAATAACCTGAATGCCATCAAAACAGAGTTCGTCAGCAGCCTGGACACCATACAGGTCGGCAATGTCAGGAAATCCATATTATTGTCTTCATCAGATTATTCGAGAACGGTCAATGTGCCGGTTTATATCAACCTGAATATTCTTGACCAGGAGCCTGATGAAAGATTATACCAGGGCCCCGGACAGCCTATTGCTGTTTTGTTGGAAGGCGTCTTTGAATCCAATTTTGTGAACCGGATCCCATCGGTCCTGCAATATGATAAAAGCATCAAATTCAAAGAAGTCAGCAGGCCAACGAAAATGATCATTGTGTCTGATGGTGATGTGATACGCAACCAGCTTCATTATAAAGATGGATATCCTTTGCCGCTGGGATTTGATCAATATACCAGGCAGACCTTTGGAAATAAAGAGTTCATTCTGAATGCGATGAATTATCTGACTGAAGGTGAAGGCCTGATCAGCATCAGGTCGAGAGAACTGAAACTGCGATTGCTCGACATGACCAGGGTAAATAACAGTAAATTATATTGGCAATTATTGAATGTACTGGTACCCATCCTGGCAGTGATCCTGTTCGGCGTGGCGCAGGCCATCATCAGGAAAAGAAAATACAGTAAATCATAAAGAGAAGAGAAAAGAGAAAAGAGAAAAGAGAAAAGTGGAGCGAGGCGAAGCCGAGTAACATCCCGCCAGAGGCGGGGAGAAAAGAGATTTATATGAAGAAAAATCGTTTAATAATTGTAATTACGACAGTACTGGTTATCGTGGCACTGATTCTTGTATTTAATCAAAGAAACTCAACGCTGAAACAAAGGGCGAGTAATTTTGCAGTGACTGATACGGCGGCTATTACAAGGATCTTTATTGTTGACAAGAACAATAATTCTGTTCTTCTGGAAAGAAAAGGAGCATCGGAGTGGACCTTGAACAAAGAATTCAAGGCTCATATTTTCCAGGTCAATGCTTTGATAAAGACCATGTCCGACCTGAAGATTCGTTCCACGGTTCCGAAAGCTGCAAAAAGTAATGTGCTTTCCAGGTTATCTGCCTATGCCAAAAAAGTGGAAATTTACCAGCAAGGATACAGGATCAATTTGTTTAACCTGATCAGGTTATTCCCAACGGAAAAACGGACCAAGACCTATTATGTCGGTGGTCCAACCCCCGATAATCTTGGCACTTTTATGTTGATGGAAGGATCTGATGATCCATTTGTTGTCTTCATCCCCTCTTTCCGGGGCTTTGTCGCAGCCAGCTATTCACCGATTGAAGACAATTGGCGGGATCAAACTATTTTTAAAACCCGTTTCCGCGACCTGAAATCTGTGGAAATGAAGGCTCTTGAAGATGAGAATGAATCCTTTTTAGTGGAGCTCCGGGGGGATGATAATCTTGTTTTTATGCCTGCTTTTTCCGATGGTTCCATGCCATTCGATACCATCCGTATGCTGGATTTCCTGACTGCATTTTCTAATATTCGATACGAGGCATTGCTCAACAATAAAGTAGATGAAGCCTATAAAGATTCCGTACTTTCATTAAGGCCAGCACATATCATCACTGTTGTCGACAAATCAGGAGAAACAACAAGCATTACGACATACAGAAAAGGAAAATTTATTGAAGATCCTGCAGATTGGCCCTATGACCTTAATCGTTTATATGCGGAGATTAATGATGGCAGGGATTTCGTCCTGATACAGTATTTTGTGTTTGACAAGGTCCTGAGGACAGCGTCATATTTTAATCCTGAAGAATAAGTATATTTGTCATTAAGGCTGAATAGCAATAATGATTTCCAAGATCCTTAAGTCTGAGTTTTTGAAGAATGTGGCTACCATGATGACGGGTACCGCTATCGCGCAGGCTATTCCAATATTAATTTCTCCTATCCTTAGTCGACTTTATACACCTGAGCATTTTGGTGTCCTGGCACTATTCGTGTCAATCAGTGCTGTTATCAGTGTGATGGTCACAGGCAGATATGAGCTGGCAGTAATGCTGCCAAAAGAGGATAAGGATGCAGTGGCAATCATTGCATTATCCCTGCTCAGCACGATCATTATATCCGGAATCAGCCTGGTTATACTGCTGTTTTTCAGTGATGATATCACAGTGTTTTTCGATGAGCCAGCTATAGCCAATTGGTTATATTTTATACCGTTAGTAGTGCTCTTTGCCGGTATTTATCAGACATTTAATTACTGGTCAACAAGAAAAAAAACCTTTAAAATCAATGCATTAAGTAAGATCTCTCAAACATCGGCAGCAGGGTCATCAAATATTTTATTTGGATTTCTAAAGTTCGGAGAAGCAGGGTTAATACTGGGATTTATTTTCGGACAAATTGCAGCAGCATTAATGCTGGCCTTCAGGGCATTTTCAACAATAAAGCAATATTTCGGAAAAATCACTTTTAAAGATTTACTATCCAATGGAAAGACTTACAGGAATTTCCCGCTTTTTAATATGCCTCATGCCCTGCTAAATACTTTGTCTTCAAACTTTCCGGTGCTTTTACTTACGCGATATTTTGCAATCTCTTATATAGGCTCTTACAACTTCAGTATCTATGTTATTTTGACCCCGCTTACACTAATCTCATATACAACTGCGCAGGTCCTTTATCAGAAGATCTCTTCCTTATCGAATGCAGGTGACCCGGTTACCCCGGCGATCCGAAAAGTTGTTATTCAACTGGTTAAAATCGGGCTGGTCCCATTTTTGATAGTTTTTGCGTTTACTCCCTGGATTTTTGAAATAGTATTTGGATCAGAATGGTTAGATGCCGGAAGGTATGCCCAGGTTCTTCTGCCAAGTTTTTTCATGGTCTTTATTGTATCAACCATATCTTTTGTGCCTGCTGCTCTTGGCCACCAACGAAAAGCGTTAATCCTGGAAGTGATTTATTTCCTGCTGAAATTAAGTGCTATGATCATTGGGATCTATGCAGAGGATTTTTTCCTGGCCATCATACTTTTTAGTATTGCTGGTATTGGCATGCTCACCTACAATTTGTTCTGGATCTTTAGAATTGCAAAGCATCATGATCTCCGGTTAAATTCTTCAAAAAGCATACATTTGTAGGTAAATATCTTGTTAATATGTCAGGTTTTTATGGTATAATAGCTCCGGATAATAAGCCAATTAATGATGTAACTTCTTTTTTCTACAGCCATAAACTTGATCATATAATCAATGAATCCAGTCAGGCTGGCAATTTTCAATACGGCAGAAGCGTGATTGATAGATTTGAATCTGATCGATCTACCTTTGCCAACGATAAATATGTTGTCCTTTTTGAAGGGATCTGCTTTAATAAGTCGGTCCGTTCAATTCCTGAATCAATAATAGATTGGTATGAGCAGGATCCTGATGATTTTGTAAAACAGATTGATGGAATTTTCGCAGGTTTTCTGTTCGATATAGAGAAAAAAGTCATAATAATATTTAACGACCACCTTGCCTCACGTCCGGTATATATTTATCATAGCCCGGATAATAGAACCATGGTATTTGCATCAGAGCTAAAGGTTGTTGCCAGGATTCTTGATCAGCTGGGCATTTCAAAGAATGTAGATATTGAGGCAGTTAAGTACTTTTTATGCATGGGGTTCTATCCGTATGAACATACTCCGGTTTGTGAGGTGAAAAGAATGAATTATGCCACACTGACCAGCTTTTCATTGAGTACATTTCAACTGAAAACCAACAGGTACTTTAGTTATTTTAATGA
>JAUXCL010000109.1 GCA_030618905.1 Bacteroidales bacterium
ATACCTGCAAGGCTCTCTTGACGATCTTAAATTCTATAATATTGCGCTAACAGGAACTCAGGTGAATCAAATTTATACCTGGGAAGTAGCCAATGTTAATGAATAATTAGATTAGCAACGCTGTTAAAAAGGCTGTCTTAAATTGTAATTAATTTTATGACAGCCTTTTTTACTGTTAAACCATTTATGAAGCGTAAATTATATATCCTGTTTTGGATTCTGATCGTACTTGGTACTATCTCCTGTCAAAGATCACGTAATGGCAAGGAAATGCTGTTCTGGTCTTCAAACAATTCCCAGGAGATATCTTTCACCAGGCAATTGATCGATGATTGGAACCTTGCCCATCCGGATAAGACTATCCGCCACCAACCTATACCGGAAGGGCAATCGAGTGAAGAGATCATCCTGGCAGCAGTTGTCGGTAAGACCACACCGGATATTTATGCTAACATGATGCAGGGCATTGTGGAAATGTATGCTAATGCCGGTGTACTGGTGCCGCTTGATACCCTGGATGGCTTCCTGGATTTTATCAGGGAAAGATGCTCAGACGAAGTCATAGAAGAGATCACCTCTGCAGATGGTCATATCTACCAGATACCCTGGAAGGTTAATCCCATCATCACCCTGTATAATGTAAATATTATTGAAAGCCTGCAAATAGAAGGTCTCCCTGACACCTATTCCAAATACCTTGCAGCTGCAAAAGAGATCCAGCAGGATAGAGACGGGGATGGTTATATTGACCAGTGGATAGGCAATACTTCATTGAAGGTGATATGGTACCAGCGATTGTTTAACTTTTACCCTCTCTACCTGGCCGCATCACACGGCGGCAAACTGATTGAGAATAATAAGGCTGCATTCAACAACGAATATGCAATAGGCGTTTTCAGGTTTATGCAGAAGTTATACAAGAACAATTATTTTATCAGGCAGCGAATGGAAGGGACACAAGATGTCTTCCTGAAGCAAATGATCTTTACCCAATTTACCGGTCCATGGCAAATCAGGTATCTGGAGAAATTCAAACCGGATGATCTTGAATATGGTTTTTACACCATCCCTGTACCGGATGATCACCAGGGCCCGGTCTATACCTATGGTGACCCTAAAAACCTTGTACTTTTTAACACCTGCCGTGACCCACAAACGGCATGGGAATTTATTAAGACCATGATCAGCAAAGAAGGTGACCTGGAATTGATGGAAGTGACCGGCCAGTTCCCGAGGAGAAAGTCACTTTCTGATGATGAATACTTCAGGGATTTCCTGGAAGCCAATCCAAAATCACAGATATTTGCTGAGCAAGTTGATTACATCAAAGGTCTTGATAACCATGAACTGATCGTTGAAGTGTTGGATATCATTTCACAGGAATATGAAGCCTGTGTGATCTATTACAAAAAAACGCCTGAAAAAGCCATTGAAGATGCAGAAAAAGCCGTCAATGTACTTTTAAGAAAAAAATAGTTGTCTCACTGTATCAGCGAATCACCTTTTCTGTTTGTTTGTCAAAAAATTGCATCCTGGAAGTGTCAAAGTAAAGATCAATATTATCGCCTGATTTAATCTTTGCGTCGGGTAATAACCTGGCGATCAGGTGTTGCTTGCCCAGAGGGGCATAGACAAGCATTTCATTGCCCATTTGCTCAATGGCATTAATGCTTACTGCAAATGAATGATGCTTTTTATTATTGCCCGGACTTGTTGTAAGATCCTCAGGCCTTATCCCCATCACAACATCCCTGTTCACATAATCACTTAATCCCTTAATCACTTCTTCCGGAATTTCAAAATTAAGCCCTAAGTCTTCGTTAATAAAAGCAAAACCATTAAGCTGCTTAATGTGTCCATCAATAAAATTAATGGGAGGGGAACCAATAAAACCTGCTACAAACACATTATCCGGATTATTGTATAATTCCATGGGAGAACCGATCTGCATTATATCGCCATCTTTTAATACGACGATCCTTTCTCCAAGGGTCATGGCTTCGGTCTGGTCGTGTGTAACATAGACCATTGTTGTTTTAAGTTTTTGATGAAGTTTCTGCAACTCCACGCGCATCTGCACCCTCAGCTTGGCATCCAGGTTGCTCAATGGCTCATCAAACAAAAAGACCTTGGGGTTTCTCACGATGGCCCTGCCAATAGCTATCCTCTGGCGCTGACCACCCGACATGGCTTTGGGTTTGCGTTCCAATAGTTCGGTGATCTCCAGGATATCCGCAGCCCGCTTAACCCGTTTATCGATTTCAGATTTACGAACCTTTTTTAGTTTTAATCCAAAGGCCATGTTCTGGTAGGCTGTCATGTGAGGATATAAAGCGTAATTCTGGAAAACCATCGCTATGTTCCTGTCTTTGGGAAGCAGGTCATTTACCCTGAGGTCATCAATAAGCATATCGCCTTTGCTGATCTCTTCCAATCCGGCAATCATTCGGAGCAATGTGCTCTTGCCACAGCCTGAAGGCCCTACCAAAACAAGAAATTCCCCGTCCCGGATATCAAAGCTGGCATCCTTAATGACAAATATTTTGCCGTCGTATGTTTTAGCGATATTCTTTAATGTAACCCTGCCCATATCGGTAAATGTATTAAAAAATCATTAAATATTGAAATGTGATTTTGGTATATGTGTGATCCGGCACGCCAGGTCCAGTTCCCCTGAAGCAATGATGTAATGATCACCGGCATCAACGATTCCTGTCGTGAAAACTACGTCTTTAAGATAAATCTGATCTTTGATGTTTGCTGTCAGTTCCGGTCTCGATGTCAGGATAGGTTCATTATCGTCCATCCTGATCAGGTGATGAGGCTGATCTTCCTTTAATAATGCCCAGTAAGTCTGATAAATTCCAACCTTTCCGCTGGGTTTGACACCATGAAATAATGCCAGCCATCCATCTGGTGTCAGTATGGGTGGAGTTCCCCCGCCAATGCGGTTGGTAAACCCTGATCCTTTCCCTGATCTGATAAAAGGGTAATCGGTAGGTTTCCAGTGCAGGAGATCGGGTGATGAAGCCAGGTTAATGGATGGACCGGCCAGGTATGGTGAGTCATCACCTGTGTCAAAGTACAGGGCGCCAAGGGGCCGCGTGAGGGCATAATAGCTGCCATTAACAAGTCCTTCAAAAATTAACATATCCTTGTTCTGATGATCCAGGATGATTCCCTCAAATTGATAATTCAAGCCGTCATCACTTGAAAATAATGATGTGGCATGCCGTTCAGAGCTAACGGTGCAGGTAGTCATGTAGTACTTTCCATTGATCAAAGAGATCCGGGCATCCTCAATGCCATACTCCTGGCTTGACCGATCCGGAGCAATGGCCTTATCATAATGGATCTTAATGATATTCAGGCCATCAGGTGATAATTCTACAGGAAGCAACCAGGATAATGATGTAAGCCCCAATACCACCGTAGGCAGGTATGCTTTCAGCGTGAATTTCCTGGGATCATCCATGATGACTTCGCTTAGCTTATAAGCCTCCAGGCCATAGCCCCCGGGTGTCCACCTGATTGCATGTATGTGTTCATTTTTAACAGGTTCTTTTAACGCTTCAGCAACCCTGACCAGGATCAACAGGTTTCCATTGGGCAGTTTTGTGAATCCGGGATTAAACGCCCCTAAGACATAGGTGTCAGCATTCAGGGTTTCACGCAGGGGTGAGTATCTCAGATCAACATCATCCGGCCTAAAAATCAATTTGTCAACTTTGAAAATCATTTGTAGTTTATTTGCTATTTGCTAAGTCATTTTGTATTGAGGTATTCCTGTTAAGGGATCCTGCGGGAAGCGATTACACAATTCAACAAGCACATCCTCATGTGTTATACCCAGGTTCATCACCGTATCATTTCCTCCGTAATAGATAAATATGCTGCCATCCTCATTCCTTAGTGCACCACAGGTAAACACCACGTGTGGTACGTGCACATAATCTGTTTCTGCAACCCTGCAGTCACTGGTTGAAGGAAATAGTATCGGAATATTTGATACTTTGAGCTTTCCCGGATCATCGGGGTCATGCAAAGCTACACCCAGCACATATGGGTTGCCATCCATGGTACTGCGGACCCCATGGAAAATGTTAAGCCAGCCATACCTGGTTTTAATTGGTGGGGCTCCGGGGCCGATCTTATCGCCAAATGAGCTGGGGCCACCTGCTTGTTGCATAATTGGACGATTTTCAATTTTCCATTTTCGATTTTCGATCTTTTGTGTCCGCCCGATTAATATTTGTTTAAAGATTCCTCCTGTATGATTTTTGGTATGGTCATTGGGACGAAAAAGTGCGATATAATTTCCATCGATCACTTCGGGGAAGATCACGACATTTCGCATATCCACATCAAGCAGGGGACCATGTCTGGTAAATTCCCTGAAGTTTTGTGTAGTAGCCAGCGAAACCCTTACCCTGTCTTTCTCCATGCCATGATAGGCGCTGTAGGTGATATAATAGGTGTCATCAATTTTTGTAATGCGTGGGTCCTCAACTCCCCCTGCTTCATCTTCATTCACCGGTACCATGGCAGGCTTTTCATCAACACTCCAGTCGACACCATTCCTGCTTCTGGCCAAACCGATAATGGAAATCCCATTTCGCAAATGGGAACGAAAAAGCATGATCAGCTCATCGTTAAATTTAGTGGTGCCGGCATTGTGTGCAGTGATAACCTGCATTCCAGGAGATGTCCAGACCTTATTGACATCAGTGGGGGAGAGGATGGGATTGTCCGGCCACCTGAACACAGGTTGGTTCATATTGACCAGGCATTCTGTATCCTTGATCCTGACTATTCTTTCAATGTTTTTCATAGACATGGTTAATATCTGCAACAGGATGATTTTCAATGGCCTGTATGGTCAGGAGGGCCTCCACAGTCGACTCTGCACCCGCATTCATGTTGACTTCAGTATTTGAAATTATACCATCGAAACATCTTCCCGTTGATGGATCGTACATCATTTTCCCGGCAGGATTGTTCCCAGCAAGCCAGGAAGCAATTCGTTCCGCCATTTCAATATATTTTTTATCGAAGGTCACATTGTAAGCTTCCAGACAGGCATATACCAATGGTCTGATACTATATGCAATCTGAGGAAAATGATGCATTTCCTTAGCCTTAAAACCTACGTTTATTTTTTCCAGGTAAAAGTGATGTATGTATCCCTCATCCAGGATATATGGATAAAAGTGATCCGCTTCGGCCAGGGCACTTTTGATGAAATCATCTCTTTCCAGAAGCTTTCCGGCTTTCAGCATAGCATAAGCCTGCACATTTCCATATCCATGCCAGAGTTTGTTCCAGCTTAAGTATGCACTATAAGGAAATGACTCCATATTGCCTTTTTGCGTGAGCAATATTCCGTCCCCAAATTTTTCGATCAGGGATACTACATCAGGATCCTGATGAATATGATTAAGATAACTCATCATGGCCATCATCAGCAATGCCGATTGATCAAAAGCAGTTCCCATTGGAAACCAGTTTGGCAGGATGACATCCTCATATAATATGGTGTCTTTAGGAATATCAAGGTAATCTGCAAGTATCACAGATATGATTTTATCCGCTGATGATTCCGTCTTCAGGGCCATTTCAGCGGAAAGATGTGGATATGCTTCTGCCAGTGCCCACAATGCCCGCCACGACCACCAGTTGGCCTCTGCTAATGAAGTCTTATAACTCTTGTTGATAGACAGGTCATGCCAGATAAAATTATGGAAATATCCATTGTCAGCCTGCATTCTGAGAATGAATGCTGTCAATTGCTTAATCATGAAATCTAATTCCGGATCATTGTCCTGGCTGGCATGCCCGGCAAGGAAAACGAGTGTCCTTGCAACGTCATCCACACAGGTATAGCCTTCATCAGGCTCTATGTTATATGAATAATCGGGGTACTCGCTGTAAATATGGATCACCCCAAATTTCGTCCCATCTGCCAATGAAGTATCAGCATACAAATACTTCAGATGCTTCAGGTTTATAATACTTTGCTCTTGCTTATCCGGATTATTCATGCAGGCCGTAGTAGCCATGCCTGCTACGATCAAACTGAAAATAATATTTCTACTGCTCTTATTTAGGCTAACCCGCACTATTGGAGAATTGTGGAATGAAATTACGAATAATTAGCTTATCCGCACTGATATTTTTAATCATTCAAAACTTATTAAAATCGTTTAGGCATAATCGGATTATTCCTATTATTGCATGGTGATAATGTAACATAGCAAATCCTGTACACGTTAAACATACCATTAACAGGATTTAAGATAAATTATTCCAAACCAAGATCAATGCAAGTTACTGTTAACAGATCGGATGTCCAGTTCGATCCGGACCCAAGAAGGGTAATTGCCCGTTTTTTTTACCTCGATGATGAGAGGAGTGCCAATATCATCCGCAGGGTACTGGACATACCGGATGACGAGGTAAACATTGCATTAAGCCAGGTGCTCAGAGGATATTCAAAGCGTCACAGAAATATTTCGAAGATATTTGAGAAGCATTTTGAAAAACTCACAGATCTATTTAAGACCCTGGGTATTGATCCGGATTCATTCGATGATATGAAAAAAGTATTGATTGGATCATACTTTACCAAGGAATATTCGATCGAATCGGCTGCAATCTTTAATCCATCAATTGTTGAACACCCGGATCAGACAGAATTGGCCCCTGGTGAGAAAAGGGTGATCATAAGCTTCAGGGCAACAGGAGAAGGACATATTTCTTCCCTGATATTCCGTTCAGGTGTTATTGATAAGGAGGATAACTTCCTGTTTGAACCTGCCGGTACGATGCTGGATGAAGCAGAGAGCATACAAAGGCATGTCTATCAAAAGGAATCCTTTATCCGGAAGTTGAATGAAATGCAGAGCTTTAATAATCTTCTCCCACTGGATATGATATTGGCACCCCTGGCAGAGCATTTTAGTTATGGGGAATTAAAAAATTGCATCCAGGATGCCAAGAAAACCCTGAAACTTTCAGCGACGAAAGAAATTTTGCTTAATGAGATTATCTGGTTGGCATCATCGCATTATGATATTGAATTTTCATTGGATACCGCCACTTCGGAAAGGGTTATTTTTCCCATTGCGGAAACAGAAAAAAGTGGCATCGAAGATGCCCGTTTTGTGAAATTTACAGGCGATGATGGGGAAGTGACTTATTTTGGGACTTATACTGCCTATGATGGCATCACCATCCTGCCTAAATTCATTGAGACCAAAGATTTTTATAAGTTTAAGGTCCTGCCCGTTCATGGTGAGATCGCAGAGAATAAAGGAATGGCCTTGTTTCCCAGGAAAATCAATGGGAAATATGCCATGCTTTGCCGTATTGATAACGAGAATAATTATATCGCATTCTCTGAGCATATCAATCTTTGGCGGGATGCCAAAATCATCCAGGAACCTCGTTATCACTGGGAGTTTATCCAGATCGGTAACTGTGGATCACCCATAGAAACAAAAGATGGATGGCTGGTGATCACCCATGCAGTGGGGCAAATGCGGGAATATGTTCTGGGTGCCATTTTACTGGACCTGGATAATCCTGAAAAGGTTATTGGCAGATTGAAGACACCCCTGATGATACCCAATGCAAAAGAAAGAGAGGGTTATGTTCCAAATGTAATTTATTCATGCGGTTCTATTGTGCATAATAATAACCTGATCATTCCTTATGCCATGTCTGACTATGCATCAACCTTTGCATTTGTTAATATAGAAGAACTTTTAAATGCATTGAAGAATTCCGAATAGTTATACAAGGGTCAATTTTTATTCTTCACCCTTAATGTATCTTTTAATCATTTCA
>JAUXCL010000187.1 GCA_030618905.1 Bacteroidales bacterium
CTGAGTGAAATCCCTGGCTGAATCTCGCCAGCATTATTTTTAGTGGTATTCTGCTATGCTTTCGCTCCGGGATGGTTGTAATATTGTGTACCATGAATGATAAGATACGGTATGTGAAAGACGTACGAATTGTAAAAGATGATGCCGAACCCGACCTGATGGCCATCAAAGCCAGGGGGATCGCCGAAATCAAAAAACTGATCGCCCCGGTATTGGTCCCACGGGATTACGCTGAAGCACCTGAAGACGGCATCTATGAACTCGATTTTGTACTGGATAAGACCGACGAGGCTTATACCAATGTGGAACTGGAGGTGGATGTGGTGTTCAGGATCAAGAACCTGCCGGAATGGGTGAAAGGGGTGAAGATCAATGCAGCAGACAATTCCGACATCGAACTGATTAAAAATTAATCACATCATATCAATAGATGGTGTAATAAATCGTAAATTGTAAATTGTAAACTATAAATTGTAAATCAACAAAGTATTAACCTAAAATCTTTAAGTTATGGCAAATTTAAAAATCTATGAAGAACCATTGCAGCGCCTTGATTATGTGGCTGTTAAGAACGGAAAAAAGGTCTTTGTAAAAGCACGGGTAGCAGTTAACTTATATAAAGATGAGTACATCGAAAAAATTTCTCCGGTTTCAATGCCTGGTAATAATGTAACCACAACATTCATTGTTAAAGGTACAGCCACAGGGGGCACAGATCTTTATCATTTTGAATATCTGTTATATGCATTTACTTATAAATGTGCTGATAATAAGGCGGCCATTCTGGGAGAGATAGAAGAGGAATTAAAGGGTGGAGTTTATTCAGTAACTACAATAATTAAAAAAAATCCAGTAGGTACAGTAACAAACACGATTGATAAAGATGGTGATATTGAGGTTGAAGATTAAAATCAAAAAAAATGTGTTCATTTAAACTTATCAGACTCCTTTCCTTTTTCCTGGCTGTTCTTGTATTCTCAGAAATACATGCTATTCCAGCCACTGACGAACTGGATAGCCTTTTTGAAGTTGTTTCAACCCAAGAGGATGGCATTGAAAAAGTTAATACCATAATTGAAATTGCCAGGAAATATGCCAGAATTGATTTGGACAGTGCAATGATGTTTGCAGAGCAGGCATTTGCACTGTCCAATCAATTGGATTATGATAAAGGCCGCTTAAATGCACTATTCAGAAAAGGCTACATACAAAAGAAAAAAGGGAATTATAATACTTCCTTTGAATACTTCACGGAATTCCTGGCGCTTAGTGAAAAGATTCAGGACTCTGGTAACATGGCAAAAGGTTATTTGGAGTATGCGAATGTGTTCCGGCGCATGGGAAAGGAGAGACTGGCATCTTATTATCATCAAAAAAGCATCGCAATTTATCTCAAATTAAATCATAAATGGGGTTTATTAAGTAATTATAACAGCCTGGGTAATTTATTCAAGAGTAATGCACAGTTTGATTCTGCGGCATACTATTATATGCAGGCCATCAATATAAATAAAGAGATAGGGTCGGTGAATAATCTGATTATAATATATCATAACCTGGGAGGTACCTATAAGGAGCTCCAGGACTATGAAAATGCCAGGAAATACTTGTTTATGGCCCTGAATAATACTGAAGATGATAATAAGGATAAATTATCAGTTATTTATACCAAATTAGGGAATGTGTCCAATGAGGAAATGTATCTGGATTCTGCACTTTTCTATTACAAGCTGGCAGAACCTCTTTGCAGGGATCTTCGTGATTTAAGAGGATTGAGTGATCTTTATATGAATTACGGTATTGTATTTGAAAAAAAGGGCTTATATGATCTGGCTTATCATAATTATAACCTGGCGCTGAAGTATTATAAGGAACAAAATCTTTCCAAAGGTATTATCAAGGCATGTCAAAGAATTGCTGAAGTATATTCCAAAAGAGGAAACTATAATGAAGCATTGATGTTATTGGATTCATGCTATCAGCTTTCTAAAAGTACAAACCGTACAAATGAACGACTTTCAACACTGCTTCAATTTTCAGAAGTATATTATGAGTCTGGTAATTACAGGCTTTCTTACGATTATTTTAATAAATATAATAACCTGAAAGACAGTATATATATGCTTGAAAAGGAAGAGATTATTGCTGATCTCAGAATCCAGTATGACAGGGAACTGGACCAGGCAAAAATACTGGCCCTTGAGAATGAAAATCTGAGAAAAACCAAACAGCGCAATATATATTTCTTTACCGGACTGATTATCATTGGCCTGGGTATTTTTCTCCTCTTCTATTTACGTTTAACCGCACGCAAAAACAGAATTATTGCCGAACAGCGGATCAGGCAACTGGAAGAGGAAAAGAAGCTTCTGGCAGCAAAATTCCTGGTCGAGGGACAGGAAGAGGAGCGCAAACGTATCGCCCAGGAGTTGCATGATGGCCTTGGGGTGCTCTTGTCAACCACCAAGATGCAGTTTTCATCGATCAAAGATAAAAGCCCTGAGAATAAATCCCTCATAGAAAGAGCAACCAAGCTCCTTGAACAGGCCAGTGGAGACGTACGCAAGATCTCTCATAATATGATGCCGGGTCTTCTGACTAAACTTGGTCTTTGCGAGGCCGTAGAAGATCTTTTTGAGCGATTGAATGAAACAGAAGGCATTTCTGCCCATGCAGAGATCACCGGCGGGCGGGAAAGACTCCCTGAAAACAAAGAGATCATGATGTACCGCATTGTACAGGAGATGGTCAACAATACCCTGAAACATGCAGAGGCCAAACATCTGGGCCTGGTCATAAATGTGCTGCCCGAGCACCTCGATATCCTGTATACGGATGATGGAAAGGGATTTGACGTAGCTGAACAGCTGGAATCCAAATCATTGGGCTTGCAAAGTATACAGTCAAGGGTAAATTTCCTGGAAGGTCAGTTACAGATCGAATCATCACCAGAGGCGGGAACAAAATATACCATGCTTATCCCTACTTAAAAAATTCGCAATCTGCTTTTACTCTCGACTTACAATTTTAGATCATCAATACCCTTTCACATTTTCCTCAATCACTCAATCACTTAATCACTTAATCACTTAATCACATAATCACATAAATTGTATATTTTTGCAGACTCAATTTAAAAACTTTATCATGGCGGGAAAAACATTTGTCGAGAAAATTTTTGGAGCCGGAACGGGCAGTATCGTTTTTAAAAAGCCTGATATCATCCTGTCGCACGACAACACAGCCAGTATTGCAGCAACTTTTGCCAAGATGAATGGTGAGAAGGTTTCCGATCCGGATCAACTATTGATTGTTTTGGACCATAATGCGCCTCCTACCAATGCTAAGCTGGCCAATCAGTACCAGAGGATCCGTGAGCTGGTTCAGGAGCAGGGCATCGAAATGTTTTATGATGCAGGACGTGGGATTTGTCATCAGATCATGGCCAATCATGCAAAACCGGGAATGGTGATTGTTGGCAGTGACAGCCACACCTGTACTGCAGGGGCATTTAACGCTTTTGCGGCCGGTATCGACCGTACGGAAACCGCAGGGTTGTGGAAGCAGGGGGAAACCTGGTTCCGTGTACCGGAGAGCATTAAGATCACCTTGCACGGTTCCTTAAAACCTGGTGTTTATGCAAAAGATATTTCATTGTGGATCATCGGGATGATCGGTTCCAGTGGCGCTGACTATATGTCCATTGAATACCATGGTGAGGGAGTAAAAGGCCTGGGCATTTCTGAACGGATGACCCTGGCCAATCTGGCCTCTGAGATGGGTGCCAAGAATGCTGTGTTCCCTGCCGATGAGATATTGAAAGCATATTATGACGAGCCGGTGCATGGCATTTGGGCAGATGAAGACGCAAAATATACAAAGGAAATTGAAATAAAGCTGGATGAATTGTATCCACTGCTCGCTGCACCACATCACGTGGATAATGTAAAAGCAGTTTCAGAACTTGCCGGCACGAAGATTCACCAGGCCATGGTCGGTACCTGTACCAACGGACGATACGAGGACCTCGAAATCGTGGCAAATATTATCAAAGGAAAACAATTGGCAGCTGGTTTCCAGATGCTGATCATTCCTGCTTCAAAAGAGATCTTCCTTGAAGCCATGAAAAATGGCCTGGTTGAGATATTCATGGAAGCAGGAGCCAATGTCCTGTCATCATCCTGTGGGCCTTGCCTGGGAACGGGGCAAGGGATCCCGGCAGATGGTTTCAACGTGATCTCAACGGCCAACCGTAACTTCAAAGGACGGATGGGTAACAAGGAATCCAATATCTACCTGGCATCACCGGCAACTGTAGCTTATTCAGCACTTGCAGGGGAGATTACAGATCCCAGGGGATCAAAGGGTGATGAGCAATTCCCTTATGCCAGAGAACAAAGCCAAACTGTAAGCATTGATGCGGATGAGGATCGCTCTGGGGCAGGTATATGGAATTATGCAGATGTGGACAACCTGAACACCGACCTCATGTTTGCCGGAAACCTGACTTATACTATACAAAGCTCTGAGCCTGAAAGTATCCGGCCGTATCTTTTCAAAGGTTTTGACGATAGCTTTGCAGAGAAGGTGAGTAAAGATGATATCATTATTGCCGGGGCTAACTTTGGATGTGGTAGCTCAAGGGAACATCCTGCAGTAGGGCTTGCCCATGCAGGTGTGAAAGCCGTGATCTGCAAATCTGTTAACCGGATATTTTACCGCTCATCAGTGAACCAGGGCTTGCCCATCATCCTTTTACCGGATGCAGTGGAAGCTTATCAGGCAGGTGATAAGGTTAATATAGATTTTGAAAGGGGGGAGGTGTCTGTTAATGAACAAGTGTTTCATTTTGCACCCTTGCCCGATAAATTGATGAAAATTTTTGAGGCCAAAGGACTGGTAAATTACATCAAGACCTTTGCATAATTTATAACTTTTTGAGAAAAGCCCTTTA
>JAUXCL010000100.1 GCA_030618905.1 Bacteroidales bacterium
ACAGATACTGGGTCGCTCTCGGAAAATTTGAAATTAAACCGGAGACCAGGATCCTCACGGAAACTGATAAAGAAGCAGTGCTTGAAGTCAGTCAGTACTTTGCTGAGAAAATTAATACATCCAGCGGTATTCCACTTGAAATATCAGATATCAACGACATCCAGGGCATCAGCAATGACATTATCCTCAGTACATTAAATGCGGATACCGCATGGGGTGATGAAGGGTATAAGCTGGAAGTCCAGGCAAATTCCGTGATCATCCATGCCTTCAAGCCGGCTGGATTGTTTTACGGTGTTCAATCCTTATTGCAGTTATTGCCCCCTGAAATTGAAAGCAAAGAGCTGGTGCCGGATATGGATCTGTCAATCCCAACAGCAAGTATCAGGGATAGCCCCAGGTTCACCTGGCGTGGGATGCATCTTGATGTGGGAAGGCATTTCTTTCCCATAGACTTCATCAAGAAATACCTTGACCTGATGGCCATGTATAAAATGAATACTTTTCATTGGCACCTTGTAGAGGACCAGGGGTGGAGAATAGAGATCCTTAAATATCCCAGGCTAACTGAAATCTCAGCATGGAGGAATGAACCGGACGGTAAGGTATATGGTGGATACTATTCACAGGATGACATCAGAGAAATTGTTGCCTACGCCAAATCAAGACATATAACGGTGGTTCCGGAGATTGAATTGCCGGGCCATTGTATGGCTTCACTTGCTGCGTACCCTGAGCTGTCCTGTACAGGCGGACCTTTTGATGTCCCAAGTATCTGGGGAGTAAAAGGGGATGTTTATTGTGCGGGCAATGAAGCTACATTTGAGTTCCTGGAAAACGTATTGGCTGAAGTGATGGAGCTGTTTCCCGGAGAATACATCCATATTGGTGGTGACGAGGTACCCAAAGATCGCTGGAAGAATTGCAGAAAATGCCAGAAAAGGATCAGGGAAGAAAGATTGGCAGATGAACATGAATTGCAAAGTTATTTCATCAGAAGGATAGAGGAATATTTGAATGCTCACGGCAAGAAATTAATTGGCTGGGATGAGATCCTGGAAGGAGGACTGGCGCCTGACGCTACTGTAATGTCGTGGCGGGGCATGGAAGGGGGCGTTAAGGCCGCCCAGATGCGGCACGATGTAGTCATGACACCTACCAGTCATTGTTATTTCGATTATTACCAGGCTGACCCGGCAAGCGAACCTCAGGCTATCGGTGGTTATACAACACTTAAAAAAGTCTATGAATTCAACCCGGTACCTGCGGAGCTCAATGAGCAGGAGGCAAAGCATATTTTAGGAGCCCAGGGCAATGTGTGGACAGAGTATATTTCAACGCCGGAATACGCTGAGTACATGGCAGTCCCCAGGATGATTGCACTGGCAGAAGTATGCTGGTCGCAGGCTGATCGCAATGAATGGAAAGGTTTTATCAGCCGTATGCAAAACCAATGGCCCCGCCTGGATGTGCTCGGCGTTAACTATGCTACAGGGACATTCAGGGTAAGCATGAAACCGGAGTTTAACGATACCAATAATGTAGTAATGGTCAAATTGGAATCTGAATTGTTTGAGCCAGAGATTAAGTATACCACAGATGGCACAGAGCCGACCGGTAACTCTGCTGTTTACACAAAACCCATCGAAATCAAGGCAACTACAACAATAAGGGCCGGAATCTTTGAAAACGGCAAGCTGAAAAGAGTTCCCTCAGAAAAAACAATCAGGATCCATAAGGCTGTTGGCAAGGATCTGCAGTATAAGTATTCTTATAGTGAAAAATATCCTGCAGGGGGTAAAAATGGCCTTGTTGATGGCTTGATCGGCTCCATCTATCATAATGATGGATTCTGGCAGGGATTTAATGGAGATGACCTCGAAGTCGTGGTTGACCTTGGTGAATCAAACAGAATCAGTTCCATTTCAATTTCATTCCTTCAGAAGATGCCAACCTGGATATTTTTACCGGAATACGTGAAATTTTCTGTTTCATTGGATGGCAATGAATATACCGAAGTGGCTGAGATCATCAATGATATCCCGATTGAGAAAAAAGAGGCTGTCATAAAAGAATTCAAAAAGATATTCTCCGGGATTGATGCCCGTTATATTAAAGTTGAGGCAAAAAATATTGGCAAATGTCCAGCCTGGCATTCCGGTGCCGGCAATCCAGCCTGGATTTTCGCTGATGAATTGATTGTCAATTAAATTATTGAAAAGATAATAACTTTGTCTCTTTCTGAATTTTAGACCAAATCATTGCATACATGAATACGATCCTCAAAATACTGGGCTTCTCATTTGCGGTCACCTTTATTAATTTCTCGTTTGGCCAGGCAACAGCTTTCCCGGCGCCAATAGCCCTGGCTGCAAGCTGGGATACAAGCCTGGTATACAAAGTAGGTAAAGCCATTGCACTTGAAGCCAGAGACAAAGGAAGGAATGTATTGCTCGCACCCTGTGTCAACATCCTCAGGCATCCCCTGGGAGGAAGAAATTTTGAGACTTATGGTGAAGATCCGTACCTGGCCGCTCAGATGGCAGATGCGTTTATCAAAGGCGTGCAAAGCGAACCGGTAATCTCCAGTGTGAAGAGCGGAGCCATTGATGTGTATGTGATCGATGATCAGGTCAGGCGTTTATTGAGGGCAGGTTTTGATACAGGATTATTTGATAAGGATACCAGTGATACAAAGGACACGCTGAATGTTAAAGCGCTTAATCAGCTGGCTTTACAAGCTGCCCGGGAAAGTATTGTCCTGTTGAAGAATCATGGTGGATTGTTGCCTCTGCATAAAGAAGAAATTAAAAGTATTGCACTTATCGGCCCAAACACCTATGAAGCACGTGTAGGTGGAGGTGGAAGTTCCCAGGTAAACCCGCGTTATGCCATTTCACCATATGCAGGTATTCAAAAACTGGTCGGGGACAAGATCCGCATCAGTTCTACATACGGGATCGCAGCTGCCGGTGATATCATCCCCCTGGGTAAAGAATTCATGAGGCCTTTCTATCCGCTGAATAAACAACCCGGTCTTAAAGCAGAATATTTTGCCAACGCCGGACTTAAGGGTCCACCTGCGTTGACCAGGGTCGATTCCATTATCGATTTTGTCTGGGGCTACGACTCCCCGCATCCTGATCTTATAGCGGCAGGTGATGACCATAATTTTTCTGTGAGATGGTCTGGTAAGCTAATTGCTGCAAGCAGCGGCATTCATAAATTGAATATACTCTGCAATGGGGCCTGTCGCCTCTACATCAAAGAAGAATTGTTAATTGATGACTGGCAAAATAATCCGGATGAATTGCGTACAGCTGAATATACTTTTGAGTCAGGACAGGAATATGACATTATTATTGAATACTTGTTTGAGAGCGGTATTGCAAACATTAAATTTGGGTGGGAACTGCCCGGGCAGGACCTGATCTCCGCTGCGGTTTATCATGCCAGGAATGCAGATGTTGCCATCGTGTTTGCCGGCCTTTCTAATCGCTTTGAAAGCGAAAGCTTTGACAGGAAAACACTGGACCTTCCAAACCAGGAGATATTGATCAAAGCTGTGGTAGAAGCCAACCCCAATACTATTGTGGTCATGGAAACCGGCTCCCAAGTGGTCATGGAAGACTGGATCAGGGATGTGCCGGCTGTCCTGCAAGCCTGGTATCCGGGGCAGGAAGGAGGAAATGCCATTGCAGAAGTCCTCTTTGGCGATTTCAATCCCACGGGAAGGCTGCCATTTACGATCGCCTGGAATGCCAGGGATTATCCTGTATTAGAAGAATACCAGGAAGATATTTATATTGGCTATCGCTACTTTGACAAATACCAGAATAAGCCCCTGTTTTCATTTGGACACGGACTCTCGTATTCGATAATTGGCATCGGTAAGCTGCTGCTTCACCGGAGTACCGGTACCTATAACTTTTATGCCACAATAGAAATGAAGAATATGGGCAAACGTAAAGGCACTGAAATCCTTCAACTTTATATTCATGATCCTGACAATAAGATTGCAAGACCGGAGAAAGAGCTGAAACGCTTTAAAAGGATCACACTGGAACCAGGCGAAAAGATGGTGGTAAGAATACCCTTCAACCGCGGTGATTTTGCTCATTTCAATGAAGAAACCGGCAACTGGGCCATAGAGCCCGGCATTTACGAGGTGATGATCGGAACATCAGCCGATAATATTAAATTGAGAAAGAAAATAGAAATAAAGTAATCCTGTATAAAATGAAAATTGCTATTTGCTGTTTGCTATTAGCTATTTTGGCTGGATGCACAGCAGTTGAGATCAAAGAGCCGGTGGATTATGTGAATCCTTTTATTGGAACCGGCGGACACGGGCATACCTATCCCGGAGCCGCTACTCCTTTCGGTATGGTTCAACTGAGCCCGGATACTCGAAAAGACAATTGGGATGCCTGTGCGGGATACCATTATTCAGACAATAGCATCTCCGGGTTCTCCCATACACATTTGAGTGGGACAGGAGTTGGTGATTATGGGGATATTCGCTTTTCTCCGGTGGCTTTTAGCCAGGATATGACTTCTGAAGAAATAGCTGGCTTCGATGTTAAATCAACATTTTCTCATCAGCAGGAAACTGCCAGCCCCGGCTATTACAGTGTCATCCTTGATGATTATGATATTGCTGTTGAGCTGTGCGCAAGCCCTCGCTGCGGGCTGCATAAATATACTTTTCCTGCTGAAAAGAATGCGGCTGTAATTATTGACCTGACGGAAGGGGTTACTTCTGACAAAATATTGGAAAACTGGGTAGAGGTAATCAATGAGAAAACTATTTCAGGCTGCAAATCCTCCCGTGGATGGGCCAATGAGCAGGTCATTTATTTCTGGGTTGAATTTTCAAAGCCTTTCCATGATTATAAGATCATGGAAGAGGATAAGCCGGTCAATTCAAACAGGTATTCAACTGATGAGCATTTGAAAATTATTTTAAATTTTGATTCGGGCAACGCACAAACAATTCTTGCCAGGGTTGGAATATCTGCTGTGGATGTTGAAGGAGCCCGGTTAAATCTGGAAAAGGAAATCCCTGGATTTGATTTTGACAGGCTAAGGGCTGTGGCCAGGGACAACTGGAATGACATGCTCAAAAAGATTGTAGTTGAAGGTGGAACAGAGGAGGATAAGACGGTATTCTATACTGCACTTTATCACTCATTCCTGGCTCCAAACTTATTTTCTGATGTCGATGGGCGTTATCGGGGACATGATTTCAAGATCCATAAAACCGATGGGCATAAGATGTATACCGTATTCTCACTCTGGGATACCTTCCGGGCCCTGCATCCTTTGTTTACCCTTGTCCAGCAGGAACTGACCAATGATTTAATCAATTCAATGCTAAGGATGTATGAGCAGGGTGGACTCCTGCCGGTATGGGAACTGGCGGCAAACGAAACCTGGTGCATGATTGGGTATCATTCAATCCCGGTCATCACCGATGCGTATTTCAAAGGTATACGAAAGTACGATGTCGGGAAAGCCTTCGAAGCCATGAAGAAAAGCGCGGAAGAAGATCATCATGGGTTGAGGTATTACAAGCAATTCGGGTATATACCAGCGGATAAAGAAGGAGAGTCTGTATCCAAAACCCTGGAATATGCTTATGATGATTGGTGCATAGCCATGATGGCCAAGGATTTAGACAAACAGAAAGACTATAAAAGATATATACAGCGGGCGCAATACTATAAAAATATATTCGATCCGGAAACCCGCTTTATGCGCGGAAAAATGAATGGCATGTTTGTAGAACCTTTTAACCCGGCTGAAGTCAATTTCATGCTCACTGAAGCCAATACCTGGCAATATTCCTTTTTCGTCCCCCAGGATATCTCTGGCTTAATGGATTTACTTGGCGGAAAGCGAGCTTTTGTTGAAAGGCTGGATACCCTGTTCAATACATCTGCTGAGTTATCGGGCAGGCATCAATCAGATATCACAGGGCTAGTCGGACAATATGCACATGGCAATGAGCCCAGTCATCACATGGCCTACCTTTATAATTATGCCGGACAAGCCTGGAAAACACAGGAACTTGTGAGGAAGATCATGCGTGAGCTATACGGACCGGGGCCGGATGGATTGTGTGGAAATGAAGACTGCGGACAAATGTCAGCCTGGTATATACTCAGTTCAATGGGCTTTTATCCAGTAACACCAGGTACGGATGAATATATTATCGGTAGCCCGGTATTTGAGCGGGTGAGCATCAATCTGGAGAACGGAAAAAGCTTTGTAATTCATGCAGAACATAACAGCAAGGAAAATATTTACATTCAATCTGCCCGGCTTAACGGCACTGCATATACCAGAACATTTCTGAGCCATGCTGATATTATGGCAGGGGGGGAGCTGGTTTTTGAAATGGGCAATCAAAAGAATGAAGAGTGGGGTGTTCATGATTCGGATATTCCGCACACAGCCATCGCAGATCATCCCATAACCCCGGTACCTTATATCATCGCCGATTCCAGGTCTTTTACTGAAGAAATGAGTATTGGATTGGCCAATATTTATCCTGAGGCCGAAATTTTCTATGACTTTGGCAATTCCCGCTCACTGGGTGGCTTTGAACCCTATGAAAAACCAATAAGCATCTCAAAGGCCACATGGTTGAGGACTTACGCCCTGAAGAACGAATGTTCGGTAAGCCAGCTGGCCAGCGGTGAGTTCAATATCATGCCTGAAGGGCGGACCGTGCAGATCAAGCATCCATACAATAGCCAGTATACCGCTGGAGGTGATTATGGCCTGATTGACCTGTTGAGAGGCGGTGAAAACTTCAGAACAGGGTTCTGGCAGGGTTACCAGGGAGTGGACCTTGACCTGGTGATAGACCTGGGCGCAGAGACAGGCGTCAGCATGATCTCTGCAGGATTTTTACAGGATCAACGATCCTGGATATTCATGCCCGAATTTGTTGAAGTATCTGTATCCTTGGATGGGGAATCATATATCTCATCAGGTCAGATCAAGAATGATATTCCACAGGATCAAGAAGGAGTAGTCATCAGGGAGTTTGTATTCCATCCCCCGGATGAAAGCATCAGGTACATTCATGTCTTTGCAAAAAATACAGGAAAGTGCCCGGAATGGCATCTTGGGTCAGGCAGTCCCGCCTGGATCTTCGTAGATGAAATTGTGATCAGACAGGATTAATAATTCTTGCCTAAGTAATCAGCAACACCGTCAGCTGTAGCCTTCATACCTGCATCACCTTGTTTCCAGTTGGCCGGGCAAACTTCACCAACCTCTTCGAAATATTGTAAAGCATCAACTATTCTGATGGCTTCATCAATACTCCTTCCGAGCGGAAGATCGTTGACAACCTGGTGACGAACAACGCCCTGCTTATCGATCAGGAATAATCCACGGAAAGCAACGGGGTCTCCTTCGAAATCCATTTCACCGTCTTCGGTGTATTCGTATTCACCGGCGAGGACATCATAGTTCTCAGAGATGGTCTTGGATAAATCGGCTACCAATGGGTATTTAACGCCCTTGATCCCGCCCTTGTTAACTTCAGTATTGAGCCATGCCCAATGTGAGAATTTGGAGTCGATGGAGCAGCCCACAACGGCTACATTGCGTTTCTCAAATTCTTCAAGCTTCTCCTGGAAGGCCAGGAGCTCAGTGGGGCAAACAAAAGTGAAATCGAGTGGATAAAAGAAAAAGACGACATGTTTTTTTCCAATATATTGTTCCAATGAGAATTTTTCAACGAATTCGCCGCCATTGATAACGGCATCTGCTTCAAATAAAGGTGCTTTTTTTCCTACTAATACTGCCATGATTAATATCTATTTTTATAACAAACTGTTAGACAATGAATAACAAAGGCGTTTGAAAATTAACTGACGCATTTACTAACTCTTTGGGATAATGAACATCCAGTGATTGTGTATAACTTCGGCCAAAAATAGTACAATTCCAAACAAAAAACAACATCCGGCCACCAAGCCAGGAATTGCGATTCAAAATGGATAACTGCAAAGAACGGGTTTGTTGAGCTGAAATCAGGTTTTTTCTTAGGGTAAACAAACGGTCATTATCATCATAGGCTACATGGTTTTTAACCCTGAACCCTCAGCCCCCTCCCGGCCTCCCCCACACTCGCTACAAACCAGCGCCAACAGGATAAATAACAAATAAGAAAAACCAAATTCCAAATAATTCCGAAATTATAAATTCAAAACTCTAAACAGTTTAATATTTAGAATTTGAATTTTGTATACTATTTGGAATTTCTTATTTG
>JAUXCL010000050.1 GCA_030618905.1 Bacteroidales bacterium
AGACTGCCCGTTGCATTTCAGCCGTTTCCATCCTCAATATAAACTGACCAAGATCCCTCCCACTCCCTTTGACACTTTGGAAAAAGCCAGGAAGATTGCGATGGAGTCAGGATTGAAGTACGTTTATATCGGCAATGTGCCTGGTTCGGATGCCGAGAACACCTATTGCCCTGCCTGCAAGAAGATCGTCATCGAGCGAAAGGGATATAAGATAGTTACGAATAACCTGGTGGATGGGGAGTGTAAGAGTTGTAAGGAGCCCATTGCCGGGGTATGGAAGTAACTCTACAGCACGCCCTGATCTATCATGGCATTGGCAACCTTAAGGAATCCGGCTATATTCGCTCCTTTAACATAATTGATATAGCCATCTTCCCGGGTTCCATATTCGACACAGGCCTGATGAATATCCTTCATGATCTGGTGGAGTCTCTTATCCACTTCTTCGGCCGGCCAGTTCAGCTTCATAGAGTTTTGTGACATTTCCAGTCCGGAAGTAGACACTCCGCCTGCATTAACTGCTTTCCCGGGGCCAAAAAGGATCTTGTTTTCCAGAAACACTTCAACTGCTGCAGGTGTTGAAGGCATATTAGCACCTTCAGCGACGCAGATACATCCGTTCTCCACAAGGTTCTCCGCGTCTTCCTTGTTCAGCTCATTTTGTGTAGCACAGGGGATGGCAACATCACATTTGACTTCCCAGGGGCGTTTACCCTGATAAAATTTAGCTTCCGGATATTCATAGGAATAGGGTTTGACGATATCCTGGTTGGAAGCCCTGAGCTCCAGCAGATATTCAATCTTATCTCCTGAAATACCCTCCGGATCATAAATATAACCATCTGGTCCGGAAATCGTAAGCACCTTGCCTCCAAAATCATTGATCTTGGTAGCTGCTCCCCAGGCCACATTTCCAAATCCTGAGAGGGCAAAAGTTTTTCCTTTGATGTCTTCGCCTTTAGTTGCAAGCATCTCCCTGGCAAAGTAGACACTGCCAAAGCCCGTGGCTTCCGGCCTGATCAAGCTGCCGCCCCAGTTAATCCCTTTACCGGTCAGTACCCCTGTGTGTTCGCGTGCCAATTTTTTATACATGCCATATAAGAAACCAATTTCCCTTCCTCCAACGCCAATATCCCCGGCAGGGACGTCAGTTTCCGCTCCGATTACCCTCCAAAGCTCAAGCATGAACGACTGGCAGAAACGCATGATTTCATCATCTGATTTACCTTTAGGATCAAAATCAGATCCTCCTTTAGCTCCTCCCATCGGAAGAGTGGTGAGGCTGTTTTTGAAGACTTGTTCAAAGCCTAAAAATTTCAGGATACTCAGGTTTACACTGGGATGGAACCTCAAACCTCCTTTGTAAGGGCCGATGGCATTATTGAACTGTACCCTGTAGGCAAGGTTGACATTTACAGTCCCGTCATCCGACAACCATGGCACCTTAAAGACAAAAATCCTGTCCGGCTCGATGATCCGTTCAATAATTCCTGCACTTTCAAAATGAGGGTTCTCATTAACGACCTCAACTATCGACTCCAATACCTCGCGAACAGCCTGAAGGTATTCGCTTTCCCCGGGATGCTTTTTCTCCAGGTTATGCATTATTCTTTCTAAATCCATTACTTATAAGATTAAAATATTAAACCAGTTAATTTTATGTTAATAATTATTTTCTAGTTATTTTTCGGAATCGGTGCTATACTCAATTTCCCTGATGAATTCGCCATGCTCGTAAATGACTTCTTTAAGAATATTTCCTTCAGGATCATAGTGTATTTCCTTGCCATGTTTATGGTTATCCAGGTAGCTGAGTTTCCCGACCAGTTTCCCTTCCGGGCTGTATTTTTTTTGTACTCCTGTGCCATTTTCATACTCCGCTTCTCCAATGAGATTTCCTATTGCATCCCAAAAAAACCACTTCCCATCCATATTGCCATGCAGGAATTCTCCCTGGATCTGCATTTGCCTGTTGTCATACCAGTTGTAAAACTCACCGTGTAAGGTATCGTTGAGGTAATTGCGTTCTTCGATCTTCCGGCCTTTCGTATTCCAGGTAATGGATTTACCATTTTTCATGTCATCTGTATACTGTTCCTGCGATTGCAGCAATCCGTTTTCAAACCATTTATTGGCAGTACCCTGCAGCCTTTCATTTACATAGATTACCTCATAATACTTATTCCCATTCTCATAATACCAGATTGCCGTTCCTTCAATTTTGCCATTTTTATAGGGGATCTCTGATTTCAGCTCGCCATTATCCCAGTATTGTTTGTCTACCCTTGTACAGGCCAGTCCCGAAAATACCAAGATGACTGTTAGAAGAAGAATTGAAAGTCTGTTCATCATTTTCGAAAGAATATAGAATGCCTTGCTGTTTTATTCATTAAGTTTCCGAACGGTATAATCATCAAATCCAAAGATATTCCAATGCTGATTTTCATATCCCCGGTATCGCTCATGCCTGAAAATAAATTTATTCTGTATCAATTCCTGCTCAAAATAAGGAATGCATTGATGAAAATCTTTACCATACCTCATCAAAGCACTCAGAAAATAATACCCGATGTCAAAACCATCGAAGGCATATTCCATCGGTTCGGTTTTATATCGATCACGATATTTGAGCACAAAAGCTTTAACTTCCGGCCTTTGGTAATCGATGTATGAATCACCAAAAACCATCGTATTCAGGTTCTGCAAATATTCTGTTTCCAAGTCGGAAAAAGTGCTCCACTCCGGGATACCAATCAAGGTGATATTAAAAGAATCCCTTAATTCGTTAAGCTGTGTCAGTATTCCCAATGCAAATACTTTTTTATCAGAGACAGCTATGATGACTGTGGGCCGGATGATCGATGACTTTTTCTTGATCCCTTCAATATTTTCTTCAGAATACACCACTTCGTCTACCCTGTTTCGAAAAGTGGTGCTGTCTTCCATTTGCATTTCAAGGAATTCACGATAAATCATTATATCCTCGACCACAAGCCCCTCCAGCATTTCTCCATCAACCAGGGCAGTGTCCAATAAAGAATAACCTGTGATGACCTGGTCCAGTAAGGAATTGGCAATTTGTACCTTCTCACTCATCCCGCGTTCAAGCATGGCTTTTAATTCCTGCACTGTTTCTGCATTGCTGAATTGGTTGTGCCTGACAATGATGATTTTGGCATCCGGGTAATCGGACTTCACGAGCTGGTCAACCAGACCCAACTGAGCAGCATGCGTAGGTTTGACTTTGAAGACATTCGCATAATCAAGGACTTCATCACGTGTCGTCAATGGGTTGACGATCTTTATATCAAACAACTTTGAATAATTTGAAACCAGCTTAAAATTCTTTCTGAAGAGTGGTCCGATGATCAGGTCCATCTCCATCAACCCGGGATCCTGCAATACCTTAATTGTCTTTGCAATTTTATCATCAACATCATAAACGTAGATCTCAACATTCAGGCCCTGCTTCCTGAGCGAATCAACAGCCAGGGTAAAACCTTCAAAAAACTGTATGAATCCGAAGGATTTCAGTTTTTCATACAGCTGCAGATTCCTGGAATTTAAGGCGGGCAAACTGTCCAGTTCCTCAAGATATAAAGGCAGCATCAGGGCAACTTTGAAAATTACATCTTCATAATCATAATCCTGATGGCATCTGATGCTGTCCCGGTCAACCAACTCATAAATCTCCGGTGGTAATGATGTTGCATCCGACCCGGCGACAGGAAGTCCGGCCACGGGTGGTATGGGTATTTTGAGAATGGTCCCGGCCAAAACTTTATTTTTCGCAGAAGGGTTGATCTCCCGGATTTCATCAATATCAATGGAATACATCCTGGCGATTTTAACCAGCTTTGATTTTCTGTTTACATTGTGTGTGATAAAGTCATTTTTATCTATCCTTTTGGGGATCAGGATCACCTGACCTACACGGATTGACTCCGACAACCCGGGATTGATCATTTTGATACTGTCAATGCTCACCCCATAATTCATGGCTATTCCATAAAGCGTTTCCTGGGCCACAACACTGTGCTCGATATAAGGTTTTTGCCCGGATGGTTCCGGCGATTGATCAAAAGGTATATACAGCACATCACCAACGCTGATCTGGTTTGTAAGGCCGGGGTTATATTGCTTCAGGTCATCAACTGAAAGATTGTATTCTTTAGAAATGCTGAACAGTGTTTCTTCTGCAGCAACGACATGTTTAATGAGTTGCGAAGCAGGTTCCTCTGCAGGCAGGTCACCCTCATCCTGAGATATTTCCTGAGATCTGACCGGCACTTTCAGGTACTGTCCAATCTTCAGGGATTGATCCGCTCCCGGGTTAGCATACTTCAGGTCATCAAGCGACACATCGTATATTTTTGAGATACTATATAAGGTTTCACCCTGCTGAACAATATGAAATATGTAATTAAAAGATGAAGAGCGCAGTTCATTTGAGATCTCTTTATCCCTGCTGAGGGAAGGAATCCGTAAGATATCTCCTGTTTGAAGGCCACTTCTGGCATCCGGGTTCTCAAAATAGATCTCATCAATCGACAAATCATAAACCCTGGAAATCGAATACAGGGTCTGCCCCTGTTCAATGGTATGCATATAATAGCGTTTACCTTCAATCACTTCAGTTATTGAAGATTTCTCCACAACGACCTGGGTAATACCATTATACGTACAAAAAAGAAACACAAAAAGGAAAGCAATAAGTCTGATCACTGTTAATCTCATCACCATCTGATATTCATTAATTCAAACGCTTATTCCCATTCAATTGTAGAAGGAGGTTTAGAACTGATGTCATAGACTACCCTGTTCACACCTTTGACTTTGTTAATGATCTCATTGGACACTTTTGCCAGGAATTCACTGGGTAAATGCGACCAGTCTGCTGTCATCCCATCCGTTGATCCCACTGCCCTCAACACAACTACATTCTCATACGTTCTTTCATCCCCCATCACACCTACCGATTGTACCGGAAGGAGTACTGTAAGCGCCTGCCACACTTCATCATACAATTTATGCTTTTTAAGACCTCCTATGAAAATTGCATCCACTTCCTGCAGGATTGAGATCTTCTCCCTGGTTACGTCGCCGATAATCCGAATACCCAATCCTGGTCCGGGAAAAGGGTGTCTGCCAATGATGGCTTCAGCCATTTCCAGTTCCCTGCCAATCCTCCTTACTTCATCTTTAAACAACGCATTAAGGGGCTCAATTATTTTCAATTTCATGAAATCCGGCAATCCACCAACATTATGGTGAGATTTTATGGTTGCAGAAGGGCCTTTGACAGAAACTGATTCAATGACATCTGGGTATATCGTTCCCTGTGCGAGCCAGCTGACATCTTGAATTTCATGGGCTGCTTCGTCGAACACCTCTATAAACATACCTCCGATGGCCTTTCGCTTCCCTTCAGGGTCAGAAATCCCTTTCAATACCTCATAAAACCTGTCTTTGGCATCAACCCCTCTGACATTCAGGCCCATGTGCTTGTATGAGTCCAGCACGGATTCGAATTCATTCTTTCTTAACAAACCATTGTCCACAAAAATGCAATGGAGGTTTTTACCAATGGCTTTATGCAGCAGGACAGCCGTAACTGATGAATCTACACCACCTGACAAACCCAGCACCACTTTGTCCTCATTTAAGCTTTGCTTTAAGGATTGGACAGTGGTTTCAATAAAAGAAGCTGGTGTCCATGACTGGGAGCAATCACAAATATTGACAATAAAATTCTCCAATAAGTTCTTTCCTTCCAGTGTATGGTAAACTTCAGGGTGGAACTGAATACCGTAGGTCCTTTCCCCGCGTACCTTAAACCCGGCAACTTCAACATCCCGGGTACTGGTAATGATATCAAAAGATTCCGGAAGCTTCCGGATGGTATCCCCATGCGACATCCACACCTGGCTTCCGATCGTTATCCCCTTCATCAGTTCACAATTGGCATTGATATATGCCAGGTTGGCACGGCCATATTCCCTGATCTTTGATGGTTCAACTTCTCCTCCCTCATGGCTGGCAAGATGCTGGGCACCATAACACACACCCAGCACCGGGACTTTCCTGCGGAGTGCAGAAAGGTCAGATACAGGAGCATTTTTGTCACTTACAGAAAAAGGGCTGCCTGACAAAATCACGCCTTTAATATGTTCGATGCTTTCAGGTATCTTATGATAAGGATAAATTTCGCAGTACACATTCAATTCCCGTACCCTCCTGGCTATCAACTGTGTATACTGTGAGCCAAAGTCTAAGATGAGGATTGTTTCTTCCATCCGGCAAAGATATATAAATGGGACGGATAAATTTCAAAACAAAATTGTATCTTTAATCGTACTTTAATCTCAAAAGAAAAATTATCATGAAAACTTTCCCTGTCATACTGCTTATTACCATCATTAGCATCTCTGCTTTCGCACAAATGGACATCAGCGATTCCAAAGCGGATCGAAAGACCTTTGCATTCGACAACATGGACTATACGGTACAACAATTTCTGATTGATGAGATAGAAGAAAACACCAAATGTTGTGGTGAGAGCAGTATGATCATTAAGGTTGAAATCGATAATACGGGTTCGGTCATTGGTGTCAAGCCAACGAATGGAGATAATTTCTGTTACCAGAAATCCATCATGGAAAACGTCAGGAAAATAAAATGGGATGCCAGCGGGATCGAAAAGTCGGAAGTCATCAATTTCGAGATTAAATTGGATATTGCCTGCACAGGAACCACTAACCATAATCCATAATCTATGAGTTATTTTATTGAACGTGAGTCCTTTTTGACTTTTCAGAAAGATCACCTGGCCGTCATTAAAATCAAGGATAAGGTTTTTAACCTGGTGACTGACCTTGACGAGAGTGAGTTCCTGATGGAGTTCATCAAAAAAACAGAATATGATAATAAGATCATGGCCATTTTGATCCTGAATGAGCCCGGATGCTTTGGAGAGGGTGTATATGATCAGTTTATCCACAGCATTCTGGACAGGAATTTGGGTGCTTCAAAGGAAGAAACCCCAAGTTTTGGAAAAAAGAATCTCCGTTTCCGCGAGATTAACATTCTCAATAAGATTATCAGGGGTATTGCCGCTTACCAGAAATTAAGTTTCATTGGTGCCAATGGGGATGTGGTAACACCTTTTTTTGGTACAGCACTCGCGGCAGATTTCAGGTTTGCATCGACGCAAACCAGGTTTCTAATGGCGCATAATAAATACGGATTGCATCCCAGCGGTGCCCTGCCATTTTTCCTCACACATTATATGCATCATTCCAGGGCCATGGAGGTACAATTATCCCAAAGCCTTAGCGCAGAAGAAGCACAGGAGCTGGGTTTGATAAATGAAATCTTCACCACAGATCATTTTGATGAGCTCTGCATGGAAGAAGTCCTGAACTACCTGCATTGCAAAACCTGCACCATACGCCGGACTAAACAGCTCACCAATTTCTCAAGAAGAGACCTGAATGAATATTTCCAATTTGAAGCAGATTTATTGAATTTATAGTACTCGTGATCAATGATCAGTTCACCGTTCACCGTTCACCCTTCACCCTTCACCCTTCACCGTTCACCCCGTTTACTGGTTCGATTCAACCAATTAAGCAATATTTATTTTCACATTGACTTTTACTTCATGTTTTCATACCTTTAAGGTGATAAAGTCCAACAAATACCCTTAATTATGAAAAAGTCAATTACTGTCTTTTCCCTATTCGTAATTATATCATTTTTATCAGCATCCGTCCAGGCTCAAACATACACATACAGGCTTAGCACAAGCTTCAATGCCAATGAAGCTGGTGCTCCGGCATTAACACAGATCCCTAACGACCAGGGATTTACCGGTAATTTCACCACAAGGCCGGTTCCAGTTTCTACCTGTGAACAAGGTGGGGATGCCAAGGGTTACTTTTTTGAAGATGATGCCGGCCTTCAATTTGATAATCCAGACGGGTTTATCACAACAACATACTCATTATCATTAATCTTCCAGTTTGACGAGTTCATTGCTCCTCCCCCCTGGGTACGTATATTAAGCTTTACCCATGATGATGATCATGGAATATATATTTACCTGACCAATCCACCCACGAATGGCACACTTGATTTCTGGCCTCATGGAACGGTTGGAAATGACAATTTTTTTAATACCGTTGATTTCTACCAATTGATCCTGATCAGAGACAATGCCGGATTAGTTCATGTCTATATCAATGGAAATGAATTTGCTGAATATGATGACTCAGGTACACAGGAATACATACCACAACCCGGAAAGAATTATCTTAAATTCTTCAGGGATCATCCATCCGTTCTGGCTGATGAGGCTTCTCCGGGTTTCGTATCGAATATTGTAATCAGCAAGATTGCGTGGACTCCACAAGAGGTGGCAGTGAAGTGGGGAGAGTTTTGTGAATCATTACTCTCTACTGAAGAATTAAATATTGAGACAATAAGGATTTTCCCAATTCCGGCAAAAAATAATTTAACGGTTCAATTACCGGGCATTCAATCCAGGGCAACTTTAAGCGTTTTTGATATCACAGGTAAGTTGATCATTCAGCAAGATGTATTTAAAGAATCGACAAGTATTGATGTTTCCCGCTTACATTCAGGACTTTATATATTAAAAATTGACCAGGGAACAGCATCCAGGATGATAAAATTCACCAAGAACTGATGGTATATTAAAAAGCTTCCGTTAATTGAACATACACTCCGGTAGACCCGTCAATACCGAAACCTACATCAATCCTGACATTGAACCTGGGCTGTAACTCCAGTCGGTAGCCTAAGCCCGCATTGGGTAATATTTGTGGTAAATTCCAATCATTAATGTTGTGCCCCAGGAAGCCTGCACCAGCCCACATGGCAATGCCATGTCTGGACCAAAAGTTTTCTTTCCTTTTGGGGTTTACCGGATTAAACATATGGCGATATTCCAATATGCCAAGGACCATAGTCCTGTCACGAAATCTTCCCCATAAATACCCCCTGAGGTCGTATGGAGAGCCAACCATAGAAAGCTCTGCATAGGGTATATTGCCCATGCCTATCCTGCTTCTCAGAGTCCAGGCAAGAATATGCCGGGGTCGCCATAACTGCTTATATTGCCTGTAATCCATATCAATGATCTGGTAATTATTTTCACTTCCAAATACAGAAGAATAATCAATGGCTGCGACCTTGAAAAACACGCCCTTGTATGCGTTAGATACATTATCACGGGTATCATATTGCCCGATAACACCAAAACCAGCATTGAAATTATTGGGGCCATACCTGTAATAATATGGTTCCCCTTGCATTATCGGCTGGACTTCAGTAGATAAGGTTTGGTTGATATCAATTAAAATCCCGGCAAACAAACCTTTTACGGCCTCAAACAAAAATTCTGGCATAAATTGAAACCAATTTCGATGATAAGCTGTGGTATTAGGGCCTTTAGGAATGTATAAGTTAGGCTCATATCCAACACCAAAATAGTTATCCGGCATATTCTTGTACCAAAAGGTATGCATGATCCTGAACCTGTCATTTTTAAGAAATACATTCCCTTTGTTCATTAGAATTACAGCACCTTCAATGCCCACGGCCAGATAAGTAATGTTAGAAGATCGTTGCAATGATGTATCCGGGATGTTTGTGGAAAAAGTGACAAGCAGGTTAGCACCCACGATGAGTTTAAGTTCAGGTGTATACGCAGGACCGCCCATGCCGCTAAAACGAAAATTCCGGGTCTGCCTGATAGAATCACGCCTGGCCTTTTTCAGGGTTTTATTATCAGGTTCCTGGGCAGCAGCCTGACTGACTGTTGCTAACAGAAATACAAAAATGAGCAGATATCTGATCAATTCAACTTAAGTTCAGCTTCAAATATCGTAATATTATCCTTTTGGTCACTAACTTCAAGCTTAAAATGATTATCGCCCTTCATTGTGCGCTCGTCAACCAGATAAAACAGGAGATTATTTTTTGCGTCATATTGTATGAGGATCCATTCTCCGTTGATGGTTCCCTTGTAGGATTTTAGCCCCGACAGATCATCCTTTACCTTGAACTTAATTTTCTGATCCATCATTATTTGCTGCCCGTTCCTGACATTTAATGGTTTGATCCGGGGTGCAACAGTGTCGATGATGATGGTATATTTTCCAAAATCCCGGATCTTGCCTCTGATCCAGCCATCTGTATACGCACCGCCGGCTGCTGACATTGCATTTCCATTTTCACCGTTCACCCTGGCCAATAGTGCCTTATCCTGCAATTCTGCAGGAAGATTAACAGGCTGAATTGAAAGCGTTAAATATTTGTGAATCGGGGTATTATCATGATGTATATGATAAACCGGGGCAAAGGTCCCATCCAGCATAAGTGACGTGGAATAAGTAAAATCAACATGATCATAAAAGGCATAAGCCGGAAAAAATATTTCTATCCCCTTTGATTCGAATATTGATTCATCCCTCCAGGAAATGACCTGGCCATCTTTGGGTGGAATTTTATTCGCATGGGGATTGGATAAACCTGTCCCTTTTATTAATATTTTTAGTGCTGAATGGTTTTGCTTTACATCAATCACCTCGAAACGCAACTCATGGAGCCTGGTATCGCGAATGACAATCACTCCGTCATTGATGATCTGCTCATAGACGTTCAATCTGTTATTGGGATCTAATTTCGATCGAATGTATCGCTCATTATTTTGCTTATATGCCGGATAATCGATCAGGCTATTGATGTACCTGGTCTCGGAAAAAGCGAATTTCTCAATGCGCAGATGGTATCTTAAGGAGTCATCATACCATAATTTCACTTCAAAAACGCCATTCTTATTGCCGGCTCCGTTCATCAGGTCGTAGGTCAATAACCCAAATGACAGGTCACCATAAGCGAAGATTGTATCCTGATCAACCAGGTCATGTTTCATACCGTATCCACTAACCTGTAGTTTCAATTCACTGGCAGCGCCATTGATCAAGGCATCTGCTGATTCAGGATAGATCTTCAATTTTTTAATCTTGGGCGGAATATCATCCTTTATCTTATATCCAAACAAAAGTGGGTTAATTGGTTGTTGAGTAGATGCCTCCCGTATTTCAAAGTGGAGATGAGGACCGAAAGAATAACCGGAATTGCCCGACAGGGCTACAATTTCTCCTTTTGCAACCAGGTATTGACCCTTTTCCAGATACAAGTCAACTGCAAATGATTCTCTCCTGTATTGTTCGCTTTTTACATATTCAGCAAGATCACGCCGAAAACTCTGAAGGTGTGCAAAAACAGATGTATATCCGTCTTCATGATTGATATACAAGGTGTTTCCAAATCCTGAGGGTGAAACTTTGATCCTCGAAACATAACCATCTTCAATTGCATAGACGGGCAAGCCAACAGCTCCCTGCGTTTTAACATCAATACCTGAATGGAAATGATTGCTGCGCAATTCACCAAATGTCCCCGACAGGACAGGATTTACTTCGAGAGGAAAAATAAATGTATTGTTTAAATAATCATTCTGGGCATTTCCAACACTGAAGCACAATAATGATATTACTAAAAGCAGCAGTTTTCCGGGTCTCATTTCAACTCATAAAATTTGTTCAATTACTGCAAAATTAGCAGATCTGGATTATCTGCATTTTGACAAGGAACAAAGTTGTTAACCAGTTTGTTTTTATAACTTTGTCGTGGCGAAGACAGCTCAGGCATAAAACAATATCATCTCCCTCGGTGTTTATCTTTCTTAGCCATCATCTGAATGAAAGATCTAAGCGTAGGTAAAGAAGGCAAATTAATCCTGCATTTTGCCACTCCCATGCTGCTGGGTAACATTTTCCAGCAGTTGTATAATGTGGTCGACAGCATTATCGTGGGCCATTACCTGGGTAAGGAAGCCCTGGCTGCCGTTGGCTCATCTTTTCCGATCATTTTCGCATTGATTTCACTGCTCATCGGAGTCGCAATTGGTGCTACTGTTGTCATTTCTCAATACTTTGGTGCAAAAGACATTAACAGTGTAAAAAAGGCCATTGACACCCTTTACATCTTCATTTTTATTGCTTCGATCGTGATCAGTATTATCGGAATCAGCTCAAGCAGTAGTATTTTCCGCCTGATCAAACTACCGGAAAATATCATTCCACAGGCAACATTATACCTGAACATTTACCTTTCAGGGGTCATTTTTCATTTCGGTTTCAATGGTACCAGTGCTATTCTGAGGGGACTGGGCGACTCCAAAACACCCCTGTATTTTATGATCATATCCACCATTACGAATATCGTCTTTGATTATTTGTTTATCGTGATTTTCAATTGGGGGATAGCAGGTGCGGCTATTGCAACTGTTGTTGCACAGGCAGGGGCATTTTCTTCTGCCATTTTATATCTGAACAGGACACATCCCATCATCAACTTATCCTGGCACAGGCTTCATTTTAACAAAGAAATATTTATCAGGACCATCAGGATTGGCTTTCCGATCGGATTCCAGATGGTTTTTATATCCTTGAGCATGATTGTGATGTATTGGCTGGTTAACCCTTTTGGAACCGATATTATTGCGGCTTACAGCGTGGTTTTCAGGATTGATTCATTTGCCTCCTTACCGGCCATGAACTTTGCAGCAGCACTCTCAACCTTTGTCGGTCAGAACCTGGGGGCCAGTAAGCCTGAACGTGTCAGGATTGGTCTGCTGGCCACTTTAAAAATGACAGCCATAATATCCGTCAGTATTTCGGCGCTGTCATATATTTTTGCCGAACAGTTGATGCAGCTATTTACCACAGATCTTAATGTAATTGCCATAGGCATCGAGTATTTACATATAGTCAGTCCATTTTACATTGTATTTACAAGCATGTTCGTCATTGGGGGTGTGATGCGTGGTGCCGGTGACACACTGATCCCGATGATCATCACTTTCCTGGCGCTCTGGGTAGTGAGGATCCCGGCATGTTATTACCTGGCACAACAGATGGGTGAAACCGGGATCTGGTGGGGAATACCCCTGGCCTGGTTAACGGGGGTAACATTATCCTTCACCTATTATCTCACAGGAAGGTGGAAAACAAAAGTATTGGTTAAAATGCCCCTTAACACAAAATAAAAATTGCCTAAATTTACAGTTGTTTATCATTTCAGGAATACCGATACATTATTAACATAAATTCAAATAAAATGAACAAGATTTTTTCCTTAATTATTATTGCAGCGATTATGCTTATGAGCGGTTGTGAAGAAGAAAAAGCCGGCATTAATTATCCTGTGACCAACAAAGTTGAACAGGCTGATGATTATTTTGGAACCAGCGTGGAAGACCCATACCGCTGGCTGGAAGATGACAATTC
>JAUXCL010000002.1 GCA_030618905.1 Bacteroidales bacterium
GCTGTGGACACACCAATTCGTAATCCCGTATAGGAGCCCGGGCCTTTACTTACGACAATGGCATCTACTTGATCAAATGAAATACCGGCTTCTTTGATAAGCTCCTGTATAAAAACCGTAATGCTTTCGGAATGAATATTTCTTTCATTACTTTCCTTCAGGGCAAGTAAATTATGATCGCTGGATATTGCGACTGAGCAAATAGTGGTAGCGGTTTCGATGAGAAGCAATACAGCCATTGCTGTTAAAAAGTATTAATTATCAGAAGTATACAAGTCCTTCTTATCCACTTTCTTCACATTATCTCCGTCCTTAAGTTGTTTGGAGACCGCCCTGTAAGGTCCTGAAATGATTTCCTGGCCATCTTCAACACCTGCTGTGATGATAATGAATGTATTGTCCTGGATTCCTGTTTCAACGACCTGCATCCTGGCAATTCCATCTTCATAGATGAATACCACCTCTTTTATGTCATCTTTCTCGTTATCATCGGTGCCAGCACTGCCTTCAGTTTCTTCGGTTCTTTCTCCTGCTTTAGTTTTGGTGGTATCTGTCGACCGTGTTGTTACAGCCTGAATCGGGACGGTAATCAGGTTGCGATTAGTTTCTGTTTGAATCTCCACAGTTGCCGACATGCCCGGGCGTAATGGTGAATAGTTGGGTTTGTCTTCCGGAATAAGGTCAGCATATGATTCGAAAAGGATCCGAATTTTGACATCGAAATTGGTCACCTGGTCGGCACTAACTCCAGCTACATTGGCTGAAGTTGCTATTTCTGTTACAAGTCCTTTAAATATTTTATCCAGGTAGGCATCAACTTCAATATCACAGGTATCGCCGAGAGAAACCCGGACAATGTCATTTTCATTAACTTCAACAAAGGCTTCCATGTTATTTAAATTTGCAATGCGCATAATCTCAGTTCCACTGGAGAATTGCGAAGCCCCTGTGACACGTTCTCCTTTCAAGATATTCAGACGGGAAATTTTTCCATTCGTGGGGGTCTTGATGGTAGTCCTGGTCAGGTTTTCCCGTGCTTCTTTAAGCGAAGCTTCCGAACTCTTTACCGCATACTCGCTGCTTTTAACACTCTGGCTGGCTGCATCCACCTCGGCTTTAGATACTTGATAACTGGATTTAACAGCTTCAAAGTCTGCATCCGAGATGACCTGTTGTTCCCACAGTTTCTTGTTTCTTTCAAAGGAGAGCTCAGCATTGATGAACTGGGCTTCGGATTGCGCCATTCTTGCCCTGGAACTGGCAAGGATCGCCTTTTGTGAATTGAGGTTTGCCTCCATCCTTTCATAGTTTGAGATATAAATCTCAGGATCAATCTTTGCAAGCAGGTCACCCGCTTCAACCTCATCCCCCTCTTTGACATAGAGTTCTACGACTTCACCGGAAATATAAGGGCTGATCTTCACATCGACGGCAGGCTGGATCTTGCCATTGGCAGAAACCGTTTCAGTAATGGTCCTTTTTTCAACCACCTCAGTGGTGACTTTGGTTCCCTGGTTACCTTTGTTTTTAGTCACGGCGAGAACCACGAGGACAATCACGACCACTGCCCCACCGATAAATAACCACTTCTTCCTTTTTGACATTTTTTTCATGCTAAGCTTAAACTTTTAGGGTTACGCTGGTAAATATCCGGCAAATTTAAATATTATTTAGTTCTGGACATCAAATTCATCCAATGTAATGGTTTTACCCATGTAAAAATCAAGGATCTTGGTTTTAAATACAAAATCATATTTGGCTGAAATTAAATCAGATTCTGCTCTGGTCATCTGCTGTTTTGCAACATTGTAATCCAGAGAGTTTACCAATCCAACATTAAATTTCTGCTCCATGTATTTAAAAGACTCACTGAATGATTCCAGTGATTTTTCATTGGCCAGGTAAGATTTAAATGCAGCTATTGCATCTGTATAGGAAGTTTCCACATTTTTTCTGATCTGGTTTTGGGTTAGTTCCAGATTGTACTCCGCATTTAATGAGGCCAGTTTTGATTTACTCACATAGGATGAAACCTGGTAACCATTATAAATTGGAATGCTCAGGGAAACAGACCAGTTTTTATTGACATTATCTTTCAACTGGTCATCGTAGGGCTTTGTCGGTCCTGAGAAATCCAAAGGATTATCCGGGTCGATAACCCTGATCTGGTCCGACCAGGTAGTACCCCAACCCCCACTCAGTGAGATGATTGGGCTCCGGGATCCCCGGGCAATGGCCAATGCTCTTTCTGCACTTTGAAGCCTGTATTCGGCACTTTTGATTTCAGGCCTGTTAATTACCGCATACTCATATACTTTATCCGAAGGAATGAGTTCCAGTGAGGCATCTTCAATAACAATGTTCGGCCGCTCAATATTAAAACGCTCTGCAGCAGTCATATCCAGTAGTTGGAGCAAATCGAGATAAGCCAGGTTCAATTGGTTCTCGGCATTGATCAGGTTAACTTCTTCACGTGCTCCCTGCGACAGCATTTCCAACAGATCACCTTTAGCCAATGTTCCGGCATCAACCAGTTTTTGTGTCCTCGATATCTGTAAAGCAGTTATATCTACCTGTTCCACAGCCGTTTTTACCAGTTCCATACTGAACAGGATCTGTAAATATCCACCAACGATCATTAAAGAAATGTCATCTCTCATTTTGTCTGCATCATACTGGCTGGCCAGGTAGTCAGCCTTCGCCTTCCTGATAGAATTGTACTGCTGCAATCCATTAAAAAGGGTTATTTGAGAATTGACAGAATAAAATTGCTGCCGGCTATTCTGGATATTGTAGATATTGGTTTGTGGGTCCGGGTTCCTGCCTTCCGACCAACCATAAGAGGTTGAAGCATTCAAAGAGGGTATAATATCTAACTTACTTTGTAAAAGATCAATATCATAACCTTCTGTGCTGATTTCACTTTGTTTGATCTGGATATTATTGTCAAGCGCATAATTTACGCAATCATCCAGGGACCAGACTTCCTGGCTAAAACTATTCAATGATAAGCCTAAAACAAATAAGCCAACAACATAAACCTTAATCCTGCTTGCACTGCAAATTGTCTTGAATTTACCCATTACTTCAAATATTTTTGAATTTGTATTACTGAATTATCATAAAATATGCCACTCTTGTACATGGTTGATTTTCAGAAAAGAACAAGTTAAATGATTGATGTGTGGATTGAAAAGTGTTCATTTTATTACGATACATGTTCGTTAGTGAACAATGGCCGGGTATTCACACAATCCTTAACTTCAAAATTAACAAAATAATTACTCTGTGGATTATTTGGTATATTTTTTCGATTTAGATACCTTTATCCTCAATAAAACAATACTCAAATCATATGAAAAAGAAAGTATGTATACAATTTAACGTCGCAATTTCATTGCTGGCCATTTTTCTGGTCAGCTTCAGTTTCCAGTCAGGCGCACAGCCAATTCGAAGTATTGGAGATACGATCCATGCTGTGCATTATGAAATTCATCTGAGGGAAATTAATACAGTGGCTAAAACCATTTCCGCAAAGACCGAAGTAAACATCAAATCCAAAGTTGATAACCTTTACTCTATCCCGCTACAATTGAGAGGAATGACAATTGATACTGTCTGGATCGATCAGGTTGAAACCATATACTTTGTATATGACGATGAAGTAATTTATATTAATCTTCCTACTGCCTTACAAACCGGCGATAGTATATTGATCGGTATTGCCTATAACGGCGAGCCCTATCATGAAAACTGGGGTGGTTACCATTTTTCCGGTGATTATTCATTCAACCTTGGGGTGGGTATTTCAGAAATACCACATAATCTTGGCAAATCATGGTTCCCTTGTATAGATGACTTTACCGACAGGGCAACATATGATATTTATGCAACTGTTGACCAGGAGTTAACTGCTGTTGGAGGCGGGGAGTTGATGAGCATTACCAACCATCCGGCGGGCACCAGGACATTCCACTGGAAGTTGCATTATCCCATCCCAACTTACCTGATCTCCATCGCCACCGGAGATTATGTGCTGATCGAAGATACTTACCAGGGTATTGAACGCGACATACCTATCACTTACTATGTCATGCCTGCTGATTCTGTTAAAGTATATGGAAATTTTTCTAATCTCAAAGCCATCGCAGAAATATATGAGGATCATTTCGGCGACTATGCCTGGGAGCGGATCGGATATGTGGGTACAGCCATTGGGGCTATGGAGCACGCAACCAATATTGCATATCCCAATAGTACCATCACCGGGAACAATACCTATGAGTGGCTATATGCGCATGAGTTATTCCACATGTGGTTTGGTGATAAAATTACCTGTTGCAGTGCTGAAGAAATGTGGATCAACGAAGGCTGGGCAACTTTTGCCCAGATGTTTTATACTGAGATCCTTTACGACCGGGAAACTTTCATCGATGAAATGATGAGTACACATGCGCAAGTTTTACAATGTCAGGCTGGATATGAAAATGGATACTTCCCCTTAAATGAGATACCGCAAGAATACACGTATGGCCTATCCGCCTACGATAAAGGTTCCACGGTTGTTCAATCACTAAGGACATACCTGGGAGATGACATATTTTTCCCGGCCATGACCGCTTTTCTGGACTCCCTGGCCTTTACTTCAGTTTCATCATATGATATGAGAGATTTTTTAACTGAACATACAGGAATAGATATGACAGGATTTTTTGATCTGTATGTATTTAATGGCGGATGCCCGAATTATTCTATAGATTCCTTTGCGGTGAGCAGCATTGCTGATGATTTTGATGTCACGGTATACCTCAGGCAAAAGCGGCAAGGGACTGATTTTATCGGTGTAGATAATATCATCCCCATTTCTTTTATGGATGAAGATTGGAATACCTATGATGACACGGTCCATTTTTCCGGAGTGTCGGGCCAATCAACCAGGACAGTGCCATTTTCCCCGGTGGCCGTATTCGTTGATATGGAGCATAACATGTGTGATGCAACAACTGATGATTATTTCAGTGTCGTTACCATAGATAATTACGATTTTGATTACACCTTCTTTAGACTTGAGGTGCAGGAAATAACTGATTCGGCATTTGTAAGGGTTACCCATCATTGGGCTCCACCTGACAGCCTGAAAACTCCTGTGCCTGACCTGCGGATCTCTGACTATCGCTATTGGGAAGTTGGTGGAATCTTTCCGGATGATTTTGTGAGCACCGGAAGGTTTCGGTATAGCAGTGGTGGTTACCTGGATAACACCCTGATCTTGAGCGAAACAGATTCAGCCATTATCCTATATCGTCTTAATCCAGCTGAAGACTGGCAAGTTATAAACTCTACCAGGCTGGGACCCTGGTCGATCGGTTATCTTTATGTTGATTCCTTAAAAATTGGCCAGTACACCCTTGGCGTCCTGGATATTTCAGTGGGAGTAGAAGATCAGGGACAATTATTGACAGAACCGGAAAAACCAATCAAACTTTATCCTAATCCATCCTCTGGCCATGTTACTATTGATTACAGGTTACAGGAAGAAGCCACCCTTAAAATATTAGATATGCAGGGGAGGCTGATCGATGCAGTCCTGCTGGATTCAAGGGAAGGGAAATATACATGGGATGCAACAGAAGTTCCGGAAGGCACTTACCTGGTATACCTTCAGGCCCTGAACAATAAGGTCATTGCCAGTGAGAAGGTGATGGTTGTAAGATAGACATACACGGAACTTATAAAAAGTCTATAGTTAATAAAAATAACATCCAGCTAAACCAATTTTTCATATTTTCGTATACTTTTAGGCCAGTTTTTCAGTTAAAACCAGGATAGTCTTATATACTTATGTGGTTCAGGGTACCCATACTTCTGTTATTGATCCTTATTATCACCTGCAATCGTCCAAAGAGGCAGGAGGCTGCCCGGTTTTTCAAAACCAGGGAGATTGTATTACCTGAAGTAGGCTCCTTAACCAGAAAAGCCGAATGGATAGACAGCATTTTTACAAAGTTATCCAAAGGCCATTGGTTCAATGGAGCAGTGATCTATGCAGAGAAAGGCCATGTCATCTATAAAAATGCATTCGGTCTGAGCAATTTTTATTTAAAGGACACACTCAGCACCCATTCTGCTTTTCAGTTGGCTTCTGTTTCGAAGATGTTTACGGCAATGGCCATCATGATCCTGAAAGAAGACGGCACCTTACAGTTCGACGACTCAATCCAGGTTTACGTCCCTGAATTCCCGTACCACGGTGTTACGGTCAGGCAGTTAATGACCCACAGGTCAGGTTTGACCAGGTACATGTCGCTGGCTCATGACAAATGGTATGACAAAAGAATACCCATGGACAATGACGACATGCTTGAACTTTTCATCAACTATCATCCGGATTCCTATTTCATGCCGGATAATGGGTTTCATTATTGCAATTCCAATTATGCATTGCTGGCATCTGTGGTTGAAAAAGCATCAGGCCAGGCCTTTGATGTTTTTGTAAAGGAGCGGATATTTGACCCCCTGGAAATGGATGACTCTTTTATATATCAAATGAGAGAGGATACCATGGTACCGGCGTATGTTCCAACCGAGGTCTACGGTCACAGATACCGTAAATGGCGACCCATCAAACAAAGGAATGATTATCTGAACGGTGTCATGGGGGATAAGGGTGTATATGCAAGTGTTGAGGACCTGTATAAATTCGACAGGGCCCTGAACCTGAATTTACTGGTGAGTGATTCCACTCTTAAGCAAGCTTTCACAAAGGGAAGCCCAAAATACTGGAGAAGAAAAGACAATTATGGTTTTGGGTGGCGAATAAAAACTTCCCAGGACAGTACCGTATATCATTTTGGCTGGTGGAAAGGATTCAGGGCATATTATATCCGCGACATGCATCAGGAAAAAACCATCATCGCCCTCTGCAATAAAGATAAAGGACCGGGTTCAACGGTTTTATGGAACATCATAAAGGATACTACCCATATCGTGGAATTCAACAACTTCCTGGCATCCGACATTGATTTTGATGCGCTGGAAGAATAGTTATCCACTGATCACCAGTTTAAAGCCAATACCATGCACATTGATCAACTCCACGGAGGGATCACTTTTCAGGTATTTTCTCAATTTGGTAATATAAACATCCATACTTCGGGCGTTGAAGTAACTGTCATCTTTCCATATCCTGTTCAGTGCAACACTTCTGTCTACCACTTCATTGACATTCTCAACCAGTATTTTCAGCAACCATGCTTCTTTAGAGGTCAGTTTATCTTCTTTGTCCCCTGATTTCAAAACCTGGCGATTAAAATCAAATGTCATGCTGCCCACCTGGAAGATGTTATCCTTCCCTCCTGTAATGGAATTGTCGTCCAGGCGCCTGAGGATAGCCCGGATCCGCATCAACAGCTCATCCATATTAAATGGCTTGGTAAGGTAATCATCGGCTCCAACTTCGAAGCCTTTCAGTTTATCCTGTTGAAGGGATTTGGCAGTAAGGAAAAGGATGGGTATTTTGCGGTCAATATTGCGTATATCTTTTGCCAGGGTGAAGCCGTCTTTTATGGGCATCATGACATCCACAATACAAAAATCAAATTCCTCTTTGCTAAACATATCGAAAGCTTCCTGGCCATTAACACACAGGGTTGTCGGAAATCCCTTGGCTTCCAGGTAGGATTTTAAAATGGCCCCCAGATTTTTATCGTCCTCAGCCAGCAGGATCCTGGTTTTATCGTTTTCCATATGCTTTAAAATTTAGATTCATAAGGTAAAAATACATCAAATTTGGTTCCTTTCTTTAATTCGCTTTCCAGCCTGATATTTCCCCGGTGCAGATCAACAATAGCCTTAACATAACTCAGTCCCAGACCAAAGCCTTTGAAATCATGGACATCACCGGTTGGGACACGGTAAAGCTTATCGAATATCTTTTTTTGGTTCGCTTTACAAATCCCGATCCCGTTATCAACAAAGCTGATCACCACACCATTTTTCTGGCTCATTGTGGACACCCTGATCATGGGTTTCTGGGGGGTATATTTATTTGCATTGTCAAGCAAATTACTGATCATATTGGTGATGTGGACCTTATCCGCATGAATGATACTTGGTTTTGCATGAAAATCCATATCGATCCTCCCATCCTTGATCTCAACCTGGAATCCGATTTTGCGCACTACATCTGAAATGACCTCATGCAAATCAAAATAAACCTTTTTCAGGTTAACCTGGCCCTTATCCAGAATGGCTGATTGAAGGATCTTTTCAGCCATACTGCCAAGGCGTGAATTTTCTTCGTAAATGATGCCCACATAATTTTGATAAAAATGATCTGATTTGGCAATATCCTCATCATTCATAGCCTGACATGCCAGAGATATCGTTGAGATAGGGGTTTTAAACTCATGTGTCATGTTATTGATGAAATCATTTTTCATCTCTGAAAGTTTCTTTTGTTTAATGATGGTAAAAATGGTATAGAGAAATGAAAAGATGATGATAAGGATGAGCAGGACTGATATAAACAACATCCTCCACATCTGGCTGATCAGGTAGGTCCTTTCATTCGGGAAATACAAAATGAGGTAATCCGGCTTCTCCTCCAGAGAACTGGGGTTAAGGCTATAAGCATACCCTTTATCAAGCAATAGTATAGGATCTCCTTTGGGTTTTTGAATGATCATATTGCCGGTCGAACTCCTGAAAACGCCAAATTGAAATTTTGCATTAATGCTTTTTTTATTTAATTCATCCGAAATCAAAGAATCTAATAATGATTCTTCAATGACATGGACTGAATGCTCGCTGCTGCCTATATCTAAAAACTCTACAAAGAAGCCCTCCGTCAGAAAATAGCGGTTAAAAAAGTCTTCAAGCTCAGCACGGTTTTTTATGGATTGCAACTTTTCCAATAGAAGTATATCCATTGTATCCACTATTTGCTGATCATCATGAATCTGATAATACGAACTGATCTTTAGCTCCAACTGCCTCGCTAATTCAAGCTTTTCAAGCTTAAAAGAGATATTGGCAGCCACTTCATTAATGGATACCGTGAAGTTGGCCTGGCGGACAGAAATGGCATTTCTGATCCAATAAACCTGGACCACCATTAAACCAAATAAGGCCAGGGTCATCAAAATAATAATGAGGGTGATTATTTTACGGTTCATATGACAAATTTACTGTATGATACAGTTTTTCGAAGCCTTTTAACATTTTTTAACGTTCATTAACCTTCATTAACATCTTTGGCATAGTTTATGATTTAAATTTGTTGACTACGTTCTTTATTTTATTATACATTTCTTCGTACCAATAATTTCATGTTAGTTTACATTGTGCATTTTGATTCATGAATTTTGGTTTTTGGTTTAACAGTGCGATCTTCGATCGTACTGTTTTTTTATGCTCTCCACAGAGATTTTTTCCTAATTTCGTAAGCGATCAGTACAAAAGTAACCCATATGAGCAATCTACAAATTAACATCCGGCAGATACTTGATTTTATTAGCCCCGAAGAAATCCATTCACAGCAGGACAGGATCACAGAAATCTATCATTCATTGTTTAACAAGACAGGAAAAGGGAATGATTTCCTGGGATGGATCGATTTGCCATTCGGCCTGTCAGGCCATGTCATTGAAGACATCGAAAAAGCTGCTGAACAGATAAGAGGCAAGGCAGAATTATTTGTCGTGATTGGTATTGGAGGCTCATACCTGGGTGCCAGGGCCGTAAACGATGCCTTAAGTCATCATTTCGCTCAGCTTTTAAGACCGGATAAGGCCCCGCATATTGTATATGCCGGTCATAATATCAGCGAAGATTACCTTGCTGATTTGCTTGATCTGCTCGACCGTAAAGACTATGCTATTGCAGTCATTTCCAAATCCGGGACCACAACCGAGCCGGCAATTGCATTCAGGATCATCAGGGAACACCTGGAAGGTAAATATGGAAAACAGGAGGCCCGGCAAAGGATCATCGCCATCACAGATAAAGAAAAAGGAGCATTGAAACAGCTGGCAATGGATGAGAACTATACATCATTCATTGTTCCGGATGATGTGGGAGGGCGCTATTCTGTGCTGACACCAGTTGGTTTATTGCCTGTTGCGGTGGCAGGTTATGATATTAATGCATTATTACAAGGTGCTCAACAGATGCAAAAAATTATCCGTGATAACATCCGGAACATGCATGACAACCCTGTATCACTATATGCAGCGGCACGCAACAGTCTTTACAAAAAGAAACGGCTCATCGAAATCATGGTAAATTATGAACCCGGCTTGTTTTATTTCACAGAATGGTGGAAGCAACTTTATGGTGAGAGTGAAGGCAAAGAACAAAAAGGTATATTTCCAGCCGGGGTGAGTTTTACCACCGATCTTCATTCCATGGGCCAGTACATCCAGGATGGCGAACGACATCTGTTTGAAACCGTCATTTCCGTGAACAATCCAAAAAGAAAATTAAGCATTCCTTTCGACGAACAAAACCTTGATAAACTGAATTACATATCCGGCAAAAGGATCATTGAAGTTAATCATATGGCCGAACTGGGTACAAGACTGGCACATATCGAAGGGAATGTGCCAAATATCAGGATCAGTATTCCGGAAATCAATGAAAATTCATTAGGACAAATGATTTACTTCTTTGAGATGGCCTGTGCAGTAAGCGGATACATCCTTGATGTTAATCCATTCGATCAACCTGGTGTGGAAGCATACAAAAACAATATGTTTGCGCTTCTCGGCAAACCCGGGTTTGAAGGTGCCACCAAAGCCATCAACAAAAAAATCAAAGAAAACTAAATAATGAAACTCCTGGAACTGATCAATCAACGACAGAGTGTACGGCGCTATTCATCACAGGCTGTAGAAAAAGAAAAAATTGAGCAATGCCTGGAAGCTGCTTATCTTTCTCCCAGCGCATGCAATGCCCAGCCCTGGAAATTTATTGTAATTGATGATCCGGAGCTGAAAAACAAAATTGCCAGGCAAACATACGACCCCATCATATCTTTCAACAGGTTTGTCCCACAAGCACCGGTGATCATTGCCATTGTAGTGGAGAAATCTCCAATCGTTCCCAGGGTGGGTGGCAGGATAAAGGACAAACCTTATTACCTGATCGATATCGGTATTGCAGCGGAGCATCTTTGTTTACAGGCCACAGAATTGGGTTTAGGCACCTGCATGCTGGGCTGGTTTAATGAAAAAGCGGTCAAAAAATTATTGAATGTTCCAAAAGAAAGAAGCATGCCCCTGCTGATTTCCTTAGGCTATCCAATTGACGATTATCCACTCCGGAAAAAGATCAGAAAAGCATACGAATCAATCAGAAAATACAATAGCTATTAAAGCTTCATGACGACCTGCTCAATAACCTCCGGATAATGCTTATATTCCAGCTGATGTACTTTGCCGGCGATGCTTTCCGGTGTATCTGACGGGTCAACAGCTACTTTACCCTGGAAAATTATCCTTCCCTCATCATACGCTTCATTTACCCAATGGATGCTAATCCCTGTTTCTTTTTCCTGGTTTTCAATCACTGCTTCATGAACCCTGTTACCATACATGCCCTTACCACCATATTTTGGCAAAAGTGCCGGATGGATGTTCACAATACGTTGATTAAAATATTGCAGTATATTTTGAGGCACCAGCCATAAAAACCCTGCCAACACGATAAAATCAATGTTATTATTGGTAAGTTCGTCGAGTATTTTTGAGGTTTGATAAAATTCATCCCTGTTAAAGTACCGGTAAGGAATGCCAAGGTTTACAGCACGTTTTAAAACATAAGCGTCGGGTTTATTCGAAAGGATGAGAGAAACTTCAACATTAGGACTGTTTTCAAAATACTCCGCTATGCATTGGGCATTGGATCCATTTCCGGAAGCAAAAATGGCTATCTTTTTCATATTGGAAATCGCATGTGTTTACTAAGTTCACTCAAAATTAGGCAATTATTCATAAACAAGGAGGGGGAATTGCCGGAAATTTCATTCTATAAAAAATCTTTTATTTATTGGATTGAATAATTAAAATTATTATATTTGATTTGGTTTTTTTTATGGAAATACCTTTCTTTGCAGACTGTTTAACCAAAAAAGAAAAGATATGTCAGATATTGCAACAAGAGTAAAAGCTATCATTGTTGACAAGCTTGGTGTAGATGAAAACGAAGTTACACCCGAAGCCAGCTTCACAAATGATCTGGGAGCTGACTCCCTTGATACCGTTGAATTGATCATGGAATTTGAGAAGGAATTCAACATTGCCATTCCTGATGACCAAGCAGAAAAAATTGGAAGTGTAGGCGATGCCATTGCTTACATTGAGAACAATACCAAATAATTAACTAACTTTCCTGAATACATGGAATTAAAACGTGTAGTTGTTACAGGATTAGGAGTACTAACTCCATTGGGTGATTCGGTCGATAAATTATGGAAAGGGTTGCTTAATGGAGTGAGTGGTGCGGACCAGATCACTCATTTTGACACCTCCAAGTTCAAAACCACTTTTGCCTGTGAAGTAAAGAACTATGATCCGAAGGAACATTTTGATCGCAAAGAACTTCGGAAATATGATCCTTACGCACAGTTTGCAATGATTGCGGCTGATCAGGCAATTGTTGATTCCGGGATGAACCTTGAAAGCGTTGATAAAAGGCGAATTGGGGTCATCTGGGCTGCTGGAATTGGAGGATTGGCTACTTTAGAGACAGAGGTTGTCGGTTTTGGCAGGGGTGATGGCACACCAAGGTTTAATCCATTTTTTATTCCCAAAATGATTGCCGACATTGCAGCCGGGAATATATCCATTAAATATGGATTCATGGGACCAAATTTTGCCACTGTTTCGGCTTGCGCCTCCTCAGCTAATGCACTGGTTGATTCATTCAACTACATTCGCTTAGGAAAAGCCGACATGTTTGTTTCCGGTGGTTCAGAAGCCGCAATAACGAAAGTTGGCATTGGAGGTTTCAATGCCATGCATGCCATTTCAACCAGGAATGATGATCCTAAAACTGGTTCCCGGCCCTTTGATAAGGACAGGGATGGGTTTGTTCTGGGAGAAGGAGGTTGTGCCTTGATATTCGAGGAACTCGAACATGCATTAAACAGGGGTGCCAGGATCTATGCTGAGGTAGCAGGTTGTGGCATTACAGGTGATGCCTATCATATGACATCTCCTCATCCGGATGGATTGGGTGCTCAATTGGCTATGCAACAAGCACTGGATGATGCCGAACTGCAACCCGGGGATATCGATCATATCAATACGCATGGAACCTCAACTCCGTTGGGTGATATTGCAGAACCAAAAGCCATTGTTACACTCTTTGGTGAACATGCCTATAAGATCAATATCAACTCTACCAAATCCATGACCGGCCATCTTCTTGGTGCTGCTGGTGCGATAGAAGCAATTGCAGCCCTGCTTGCGGTCAAGCATGACATTGTGCCTCCTACCATCAATCATTTTACAGATGATCCTGAAATTGACAACAATTTGAACTTCACCTATCATAAAGCCCATGAAAGGGTTATCAATGCTGCACTAACCAACACCTTCGGTTTTGGCGGGCACAATGCCTCAATTATTTTTAAGAAGTTCACAGATAAATAAACTGATTTGGCCCTATTACGATCACTCGGATTTAAATCTACTTCCGACAGGCAATTCTCACAAGCCATTAAAAATATTTTCGGTTATTATCCCGCTAACATCAATTTATACAGGCTTGCTTTCAGGCATAGATCTGCTGCTGAAGGACCACAAGGGCTTAAAATTAACAATGAGCGGCTGGAATACCTGGGTGATGCAGTACTGGGCTCTATCATTGCAGATTATCTTTTCAAAAAATTTCCCAGAAAGGACGAAGGTTTTCTGACAGAAACGCGGTCTAAAATCGTATGCCGTTCAAGATTGAACAAACTGGCCACTAAACTGGGGCTGGACAAGTTGATACAAACTAATTTTGATCCGAAAACCATCAGCCGGTCAGTAAGGGGAGACGCATTTGAAGCTTATATCGGAGCCCTTTACCTTGACAAAGGATATAATTTCGCCAGACGGGTCATTATTCAACACATCATCAATGTCCATCTGGATATTGATGAACTGGTACATGAGGAGTCTAACTATAAGAGTAAGCTGATCGAATGGACGCAGAAAGAAAAGAAATCCATCTCCTTTAATGTAATTGACGAGGTGGGTGAAGGGTTCAGAAAGCAATACATTGTTGAAGTGATCCTTGATGGCGATGCCATTGCAACAGGACGTGACTTTTCTATTAAAAATGCCGAACAAAATGCTTCAGAGAAGACCTGGGACTTGATCTTCCCTTCCGAAAATAAGGCCACCGTATATCCATCCTGACAAAGAACCTATGGCAAAAAAGTTATCCATTCCGGTCAATCCAGCAGATGAATACACTGTAATCGCCATTTCCTGTCATTTAAAAGATTATCGTATTTCTTTTTACTTGAATAATTCGCTCGGGATAAAGCTGAAAAGAGCCCGGGATCTGATCATTGAAACACAGGCCGGGGAAAATCACATGAATTATGCATTGTACGCCTTTGATGACCAGGATTATCGAAGCAATATTTACCTTCTTGCCAATCATCACCCGGATGGAAAACTGCTGTCTTCTCAAAAACAGTCGGATTATTTTCTCATCTTCACACCAGCTGTAATTGCAAAGGATCTCGACAATATCATTCTTAATATCAGGCAGATACAGGGTGTTTTGACAGCTTATAATATGAACCTCAGGAAAACCATGGAGGTTGACCTGTTGTTGACAGACCTGGAAATGCACCTATTGAACGACTGATACAATTGTTTTTTATAATTTTGCGTTGTATTACATAATAACTATTTAAGAGAACAATTATGAAAAAGTTTATCCTGCCTGTTATACTGATTATTCTTTTTGCATCCTGCGGGGGGAGACAAGAAGGGAAGGAACAAGAGACCCGGGAAGAACCTGCACAGCAACAAGACAATACAAATCTTGATTTTAATGTCCCGGATGATAAACTCACAGCTTCTACTGAAGCCAATGCCACTCCTGCCGGGACTATGGATGCGAAACAGTATTTTAAGCAGGGAACCAAGCATTATCAGGAAGGTAATTATCAGGAGGGGATCAACGCATTTGAAAAAGTTATCGAAGTTGATCCGGAGAATGTAAAAGCCTACTATAATCTGGGTTTGGGGAAATATAAGTTAGGCGAGTATATAGAAGCCATCAATGCCTTTACCTATGCCATTGGGTTAAATGAAGTTGACACCCTGTCCATCCTTTACAGGGGACTGGTATACTATCATATAGAGGACTGGAGAAACGCTTTGAAGGATTACAACAAAGCCATTGAGATCAATCCCAAATGGGCCAAAGCTTATTACAACCGGGGGACTGTCCGGGGCCGGATCAAAGACTTTGTTGGCGCCCTCAAGGATTTTGACAAAGCCATTTCCTTAAAGCCCGGTTATGGTGAAGCTTATTATAACAGGGGCCTTGCCAATTATCACCTCAAGGACAGGTACAATGCCTGCTATGACTGGCAGAAAGCCAAAGAATTTGGATACCAGGACGCGGAAAAAGCTTTAAGTCTTTATTGCCGCGACCAGTAATATCTCTTAATCCGGCAATCCGGAAACAGTGGCTATGGCATAATCGCCATCCACAGATGCCTTATTTAATAATTTGGAGCCACGATATACCTTTACGATAACTCGTGCGTCCTTAGCGTTAGCTTGGGCAGAAAGATAAAAGTATTTGTCCTGGTCGGAATCGAAACTGCGTGTCCATCCGCTTCTGACATTGGGTTGTTGCCAAGGCTGACCTTCACCGTACTTACATGTAATGTTGAATGATCCGGGTTTACCTTTGACAATATATTTTATCTTCCCACGATTTTTTCTTGATCGTTTCATAATAAAAGATTTGTATATTATCTTCCGGCAAGATATTAAGTAAGAGGGGACATGTCAATAGCACCTGTATAGGTTAGGTAAAAATACCTATGGCATTTATTCGGCAAGGACCAGGATATTGTTCTTCAGGACTTCAACAACACCGCCATTGATCTCGAAAAATTGTTCCTGTTTATTCACATCCATCACCTTGATTTTTCCTTTTTTTAAAACGGAGATCAGGGGGGCATGATTATTCAGCACTTCAAATGATCCATCATGGCCGGGAAATTGGACCAGGCTAACCTCTCCGGTAAAAATAGTATCATCAGGTGTGATAATTTCAAGATTCATGGCATGTGTATTTATTCTGCACTTTCAGCCAGCATTCTCTTACCCTTTTCAATGGCTTCATCCAGCGTACCAACCAGGTTAAATGCCGCTTCCGGATATTCATCCACCTCTCCATCCATAATGGAGTTAAAGCCTTTGATTGTATCTTCAATGCTAACCGTGGTTCCGGGTATTCCGGTAAATTGTTCGGCAACATGGAAAGGTTGCGATAAGAAGCGTTGAACCCTTCTTGCGCGGTGCACGATCAATTTGTCCTCTTCCGAAAGCTCTTCCATACCCAGAATGGCAATGATATCCTGTAGCTCTTTATAACGTTGGAGGATTTGTTTCACCTTCTGCGAAGTATCGTAATGCTCATCTCCAACCACATCAGGACTCAGGATCCTGGATGTAGAATCAAGGGGATCCACGGCCGGATAGATGCCAAGCTCAGAAATTTTTCTACTCAATACGGTGGTGGCATCAAGGTGTGCAAAAGTCGTGGCCGGGGCCGGATCCGTCAGGTCATCAGCAGGAACGTAAATGGCCTGAACTGAAGTGATAGAACCTCTTTTAGTTGAGGTAATCCTTTCCTGAAGTATTCCCATTTCAGTGGCCAGAGTTGGCTGATAACCAACAGCAGAAGGCATACGGCCCAGCAAAGCAGAAACCTCGGATCCTGCCTGTGTAAAACGGAAAATATTATCAATAAAGAAAAGGATATCCCTTCCTCCACTTTTTTCATCCCCATCACGGAAATACTCAGCAAGGGTAAGTCCGGACAATGCAACCCTTGCACGGGCTCCAGGAGGTTCGTTCATCTGTCCGAAAACCAGTGTAGCCTGAGATTTAATCAGCTGCTTTCGGTCGACTTTCGTAAGGTCCCATCCCCCTTCTTCCATGTTTTTGAGAAATTCGTCACCATACTTGATAACGCCGGATTCAATCATTTCCCTCAGCAGGTCATTACCCTCACGGGTTCTCTCGCCAACACCTCCAAATACGGACAACCCGGAATAACCCTTGGCAATATTATTGATCAATTCCATGATGATAACGGTCTTCCCGACACCAGCACCTCCGAATAGGCCAACTTTACCCCCTTTGGCATAAGGTTCAATAAGGTCGATGACCTTGATCCCGGTAAAAAGGACTTCTTTCTGGGTGGTCAGATTTTCAAACTTGGGTGGGTCACGGTGGATGGGGTAAGGATTTTTCTTTTCTACTTCACCAAGGCCATCTATAGACTCACCTATCACATTAAAAAGCCTGCCCCTGATTTCATCTCCTGTGGGCATGGTAATAGGCTGGCCATCAGAAAGCACATCCATACCACGACGTAAGCCGTCCGTAGAGTCCATCGCAATAGTACGAATGGTATTTTCGCCAATATGCTGCTGGCATTCCAGAACGATTACATGTCCGTTGTCGTTGGTCACCTCAAGAGCACTATAAATATCAGGAAGATCAATTTCCTCTTCAAAAGTTACGTCGATCACCGGTCCGATGATCTGAGAAACAAAACCTTTAACTTCTTTTGCCATGGAATTATAAATTTGAGGCAAATATAATATATCTAGACGAGATGGTGATTCAACGATGGGAATTTATTCAAAGGAAAGTGGTTTAGAAATGCTAGTTGACAGTTGACGGTTGACAGTTGACGATGAAAAAACTGATCACTGTTCACCGTTCACCGTTCACATAATCGCTATCTTTACCATCAAATTAACAATCAAATCATGGCTAACAAGCTAATGGATCCTATTGGCCGCTTAATGGGCCTGAGGTATAAATCGCACCCATGGCATGGGGTGGATATCGGGGATAAAGCCCCGGAATTGCTCATTGCTTTTGTGGAAATGGTCTCCACGGATACGGTTAAGTATGAGGTGGATAAGGAAACCGGTTATTTAAGGATCGACAGGCCGCAGAAATATTCCAATGTAGTTCCTGCGCTGTATGGGTTCATCCCCCAAACATTTAGCGGTGAGGAAGTAGCCAAATACTGCATGAAACAAACTGGTCGAAAAGACATCAAAGGCGATGGTGACCCGATTGATATCTGTATCCTTACTGAAAAAGAAATCGTCCACGGGGATATTCTTGTGAGGGCAAGGCCCATTGGAGGTTTTCGGATGTTGGACGGGAATGAATCGGACGACAAAATCATTGCTGTCTTAAATAATGACGCTGTGTATGGCGGGTATAAGAACATCTCTGATTGTCCTGAACTTGTTATCGACCGTCTTAAACATTACTTCCTGACGTATAAAGACCTTCCGGGGAAAGAAAGGGATGTTGAGATCACGCATACATTCGGTATCCAGGAAGCACACGAGATCATCAGGCTTTCACAGATTGATTACCATCATCGTTTTGATTCACTGGAAACTGCCTTAGCTAATGTTTAAGGGGGCTATCTAAACTATTCCGCTTCACCGATTAAAGTAGCTGAAGTGCAATCCAGCACCTTGACATTAACATAATCTCCTGGTTTGTTATTCCCTTTAGGGAAAACTATTACTTTATTCTGGCTGTTGCGGCCCGAGAGGTGATGGATGGATTTTTTTGAAGGGCATTCCACCAGCACTTCAAATGTCTTGCCAAGGTCTCTCTGGTTACTTTCCAAAGATAAGCGCTGCTGTAATTCAATGATCTCCTGAAGACGCTGGCTCTTCGTGTTTTCCGGAACATCATCTTTATATTTCTTTTCGGCGATGGTATTGGGCCGTTCTGAATATTTAAACATAAAAGCATAATCATAAGCCACTTCTTCCATGATGGAAATGCTTTCCCGGTGATCTTCTTCTGTCTCTGTACAAAAACCTGCGATGATATCGGTGGAGATGGCACAATCTGGCATGTATTTCCTGATAGCAGCTATACGATCAAGGTACCACTCACGGGTATAGCTCCTGTTCATGCGTTCCAGTATCCTGTTACTGCCGGATTGGACAGGAAGATGAATGGCTTTACAGATATTATCATGGCCTGCCATGACCTCTAAAAGTTCATCCGACAAATCCTTGGGATGGGAAGTTGCAAACCTGACCCTTAACCGGGGATTAAGCAGTGCCACCTGTTTGAGTAAGGTTGCAAAATTGACCATGCTTCCATTGTTTTCCCAATGATAGGAATTGACGTTCTGTCCCAGTAAGGTCACCTCACGATATCCCTGTTCAAACAGCTCATGGGCTTCACTGCTGATGCTTTGTGGATCCCTGCTGCGTTCTTTTCCCCTGACAAAAGGGACTACACAATAAGCACAGAAGTTTTCACAACCCCGCATAATGGAAATGAAAGCCGTAACACCATTACTATCGTATCTCACCGGGCTGAGTTCCGCATAGGTCTCATCTGTTGAAAGAATGACATTGATGGCTTTTTGACCATGTTCGGTATTTGATATTAACTCAGGAAGTTTACGGTAAGCATCCGGGCCAACAATCATGTCCACTGCCTTTTCTTCCTCCAGCAATTGCTGTTTCAGCCTCTCGGCCATGCAACCCAGGACTCCTATTATTAGATCAGGGTTATGTTTTTTATGGGATTTCAGCTCTTTCAGGCGTTTCCAGACACGTTGCTCAGCCTTTTCCCGGATTGAGCAGGTATTTACAAAAATGACATCAGCCTCAGCTGCTTTTGTGGTCACTTCATAGCCTCCATCATTCATGATAGAAACCACGATCTCACTATCAGAAAAGTTCATCTGGCAGCCGTAGGTTTCGATATATAGTTTCTTTTTTGGCACCTGTGAGGAAAATTTGGTTTGCAAATATAGTAAATAGACACCAGACTCAAGTGGAACGAGGTGAAGCCGAGTGACATCCCGCCGAAGGCGGGGATGCAGGATACCCTCCCCCAGGTTTGCAAAACACGTAAGCACCCGCATGTATGCACCCCCTCCCTCATGAGGGAGGGGGAGGGGGGTGGGTAAAAAAAGGGGGGTACAATGGGTCTAAATGATAAAAAATGGTATTAATAGACAAGGACTTGCTTTTGTGAAATTTAATTGTTTTATTTTTGCACCTGAATTTTTTTAATACGCAACTCATTCACAAACTAAACGAAAATGTCTAAAAACCTTGTTATTGTTGAATCACCGGCTAAAGCCAAGACCATAGAACGCTTTCTGGGGAAGGATTTCCTTGTCAAATCAAGTTTTGGTCATGTCATGGACCTGTCGAAAAAGGACCTGGGTGTTGATATTGAAAATGGTTTTATTCCCGAATATGAAGTCTCCACGGATAAGAAAAAGGTAGTCACTGATCTGAAAAAACTGGCAAAAGCTGCCGAGACAGTTTGGTTGGCAACTGATGAAGACCGTGAAGGTGAAGCCATCTCATGGCACCTGGTAAATGCTTTGAAACTGGATGAATCGAAGGTCAAACGAATCGTTTTTCATGAGATAACCAAAACAGCCATCACCGAAGCCATTGATCATCCAAGGAGTATTGACAAGAACCTGGTCAATGCGCAGACGGCCCGCCGTGTACTGGATCGCCTGGTGGGATACGAACTTTCTCCATTGTTATGGAAAAAAGTTAAGCCGGCATTGTCAGCAGGCAGGGTTCAATCCGTAGCGGTAAGGTTGATCGTGGAGCGGGAAGACAGCATTAAGAATTTCAAAGTTTCTTCCTCCTATAAAATCACCGCCAAATTCCATATCAAAAAGAATGGGAAAGATGGCTTGCTGTGGGCAGACCTTCCTTCCCGTTTCAAGACCAAAGAAGAAGCTATTGCATTTCTGGGAAATTGTGCAGCTGCAAAATACACTGTTGCTGACATCGATACTAAACCTTCTAAGCGTTCACCGGCACCACCATTTACAACCTCCACATTACAGCAGGAAGCCAGCCGGAAGCTCGGTTTTTCAGTAGCCAACACCATGCGCCTGGCCCAGCAATTGTACGAATCAGGTTTGATCACCTATATGCGTACTGATTCGGTTAACCTTTCTAAAATGGCCCTGGCCATGTCGCGTGATGAGATCACCAGCCTTTATGGTAAAAAGTATGTAAAAACAAGGAACTTTAAAACCAGGTCAAAAGGGGCACAGGAAGCGCATGAAGCCATCAGGCCAACTTACATCAACAACCAGAACATAGAAGGTGATCGCTCACAGAAAAAGCTTTATGAGCTGATCTGGAAAAGGACGATCGCCTCGCAGATGGCTGATGCTGAGCTGGAAAAAACAAATGTCACCATCGATGTCTCCACCGTACCTGAAAAATTCATTGCCAAAGGTGAAGTCATCATATTCGACGGTTTCCTGAAAGTATATATTGAATCGACCGATGATGAAAATGGTGAAGACCATGAAGGCGTTTTACCTCCATTAAGTGTTGGCCAGGAGCTGGATTTTGAAAGCATGACTGCCACACAGAAATTTACGCAAGCTTTATTGCGTTTTACAGAAGCCAGCCTGGTCAAGAAAATGGAAGAGCTGGGTATTGGAAGGCCTTCAACTTATGCGCCAACCATTTCCACAATTCAGAAAAGGGAATATGTAGAAAAAAAGAACAGCGAAGGCTTCACAAGAGATTATAATCAGATTGTGCTGAAATCCGGTAATATAACGGAGGCCGTCAAGTCTGAAAAAGCCGGATTCGAAAAAAACAAGCTGTTCCCCACTGATCTGGGCATCATTGTTAACCAGTTTCTGGTCCAATATTTCGACAATATCCTGGATTATAATTTCACTGCCAGAGTAGAGAAGGAATTTGATGAGATTGCCCAGGGTAAAAAAGTCTGGAATGAAATGATCGGCGAGTTTTATCAACCTTTCCACTCCAGGATTGAAGACACCCAGGAAAAATCCAGAAAATTCTCCGGAGAGAAGTTATTGGGTATAGACCCTAAAAGTGGTAAAAATGTGTTTGTGAAGCTTGGCAAGTATGGCCCTATGGTTCAGATCGGAGATACCAGCGATGAAGAAAAGCCTCGATTTGCAGGTCTGAAAAAAGAGCAGAGCATAGATGGTATCAGCCTTGAAGAAGCCCTGGAGCTTTTTAGTTTCCCACGACAAATCGGAAGTTATGAGGATGAGGAGATAACTGTAGGTATCGGACGCTTTGGACCTTTCGTTCGTCATAAGAGTGCTTTCTATTCCATCCCAAAAGATGATGACCCATCAGCCGTCACCCAGGATAGGGCGGTGGAATTGATCGAAGAAAAACGTAAGGCCGACAGGGAAAAGATCATCTGTGAATATAAGGAGAACCCTGAGGTTAAAGTACTGAAGGGCAGGTATGGACCGTATATCTCCATTGGAAAAAACAACTTTAAGATCCCTAAGGGCACTGTTCCTGAAACTTTAAGCCTGGAAGACTGTATTAAGATCTCTGAAGACCCAAAAAACGCACCAAAGAAGCGTTTTACCAAAAAAGGAAAAAAATAAGCTTTCCCGATTGTTCAGGAAATTGATTTCAATTATCTTTGGCTCAACACAAACAAAGCCATGGATATCAGTATTTATTTTGAACCCATCGATGCCGAATCCTTCAGGATTGAAGATGACCTCCCCCGAAAACGTTTTTGTGACGAGATAGCAAGCTACCAGAAGAAAGACAGCTTTCCTGATCTGGAAAACATTGATATCGTCATCTTTGGGGTTAAGGAAGACAGGCAGGCCATTAATAATGAAGGCTGTGCCAACGGGCCCGACCTTGCCAGAAAGTACCTCTATCAGCTTTTCCAGGGCAATTATAAGACCAGGGTTGCCGACCTGGGCAATATCATCCAGGGTTACAGTATTGACGATACCTATTTTGCGGTCTCATCCGTGGTAGCTGCTTTGCTTGAAAACAAAATTATACCAATAATTATCGGCGGAAGCCAGGACCTGACTTATGCCCAGTACAAGGGATATGAAAACCTGGGACAGATCATCAATATGATCGCAATAGATTCCAGGTTCGACCTGGGCAAGTACCAGGACGATATCAATTCCCAGTCATACCTGAGCAAGATCATCCTGCACCAGCCAAATTACCTTTTCAACTTTACCAACCTGGGTTACCAGACCTATTATATCGACCAGGATGCCATCACCCTGATGCAGCAATTGTTTTTTGACACCTATCGCCTCGGTAAGGTCAGGGAAAACCCTGAAGAAGTAGAACCCATTGTCAGAAATGGAGATCTTTTGAGCATTGACGTTTCAGCCATCCGGCAATCCGATGCGCCGGGAAATGGAAATGCTTCCCCCAATGGTTTTCAGGGTGAAGAAATGTGCCAGATTATGCGCTATGCAGGATTGAGCGATAAGATGTCTTCGGTAGGCTTCTATGAATACAATCCCATGTTTGACAAGCAGGAACAAACGGCCCAGTTGATTTCACAGATGATCTGGTATTTTATTGACGGTTACTATAACCGCAAAAATGATTACCCGCTGAAGATCATGGATGATTACCTGAAGTTCCTGGTCCGGGTGAAGGACCATAGTGATGAGATTGTCTTTTACAAAAGCAAAAAAAGTGAAAGGTGGTGGATGGAAGTACCCATTGAAACCGACCTGATGTCAAAATTCGACCGGCATTACATGGTCCCTTGCTCCTACGGTGATTACCAGGTAGCCTGTGAGGATATCATTCCCGATCGTTGGTGGCAGTTCTACCATAAGCTTATTTAAACTGCGTGAAGTCCCATCCTACCCAACCCTCTCCGGGTTATCTCCGATAAAGCCTTTCCAGCTATTGTATTTCTTCCCTTCCGTTCCGGGTTTGTTCTGGAAATAATGGCAAACGGCAACGGCCAGGCCATCCGTGGCATCGAGATAATCAGGCGGTTCTTTTAAGGATAACAGGTTGATCAGCATAGCGGCAACCTGTTCCTTGGAGGCATTTCCATTTCCAGTGATCGATTGCTTGATCTTTTTGGGTGAATATTCAAAAATGGGTACCTGCTGATACAGGGCTGCAGCCATAGCCACCCCCTGCGCCCTGCCCAGCTTCAGCATGGACTGCACATTCTTGCCGTAAAAAGGGGCTTCGATGGCCAGTTCATCAGGCTTGTATTCCTTGATCAGGGCCAGCGTCCTTTCAAATATGCGTTGAAGTTTTAGTGGATGATCACCCAGCTTGGCAAGCTTGATCACGCCCAGGGTGATTGGTTCAATTTTATTACCTTTATTGTGGATTAATCCATATCCCATGATGCTGGTCCCTGGATCTATGCCCAATATGATACGGTCGTTTTTCAAGGTATTAGGGGATGGTGATCATTAATCTATGAAAACAAAAATACGCAAAACATACAACTTCCTTCTGCGATGGTTAATTATTATTGCCACTTATGGCTTTATCTATAAACAGATATTTTACGTACATGATTTTAGCAGGATCATCACAGAATTCATGTTCTTTTTCAAGGAACCCATAACCATTATCCTGTCTGTCATCTGTTTTGTCCTGGTCTTTGTCAATTGGGGTATAGAAACCGAAAAATGGCAGTATCTCATCCGCAAGATTGAAAAGGTACCTTATATCAGGGCTTATAAAGCCGTACTCTCCGGGGTGGCCATCAGTTCCTTTACACCCAACCGCGTCGGTGAATTTATGGGCCGGGTCTTCATCCTGGAGAAAGCCAACAGGATTGAGGGGATCCTCATCACCATCCTGGGCAGTATCAGCCAGTTCCTGGTCACCTTTATCCTGGGCGCTACCGGTATTGCAATTTTTGTACTGGCCTTCCAAAACCTGATCACAGAAGCGCTGGGCATAACCGATCAAGTCTTTATATACCTCTATATCGCACTGGCACTGGTATCCCTGGTCCTTTTCGCTTTTTTCCTGATGCTGTACCTGAAAGTCTCCGTAGTAAAAGATTTCGTTAACCGGCTGATTGGAAACAGGTGGAAGAAACTTAAAAGATATACCAGGGTTTTTAATTTGTATCAACCCCGGGAATTATTGAGGGTGCTGGGATACAGCCTGCTACGCTATGTGGTGTTCACGTTGCAATTTTACCTGATGCTTAAAATCTTTGGTATAAGCCTGCCCATCATACCGGGATTCATTATGATCAGCATTATATACTTTACCATCACCATCATCCCGACTATAGCCATTGCCGAGCTTGGCATCAGGGGCTCAGTCTCCCTGTTCATTATTGGCACATATATGGAAAGCCAGGGTTTATCGGACATCCAATCAGATCTGGGAATTATTGCAGCCACCTCGGCTATCTGGCTGATCAACCTGGCCATCCCTGCACTCATCGGAGCCGTCATGGTGTTCAACCTTAAATTCTTCAGGAAAAATGCTTGATATAAGCCCTGCTTTTACTGTTTTTCTATTCATAGCCGGGGCTATAAGTTTTCTTTATGCTTTTATAATTGCCTTATTAACTGCAGGTTGGCTCAGGATTAAAACCTGGAAAAAAACGGATGCACACCCGGAAATAAATATCAGCCTTATCATCCCTGCCCGGAATGAAGCCGAAAATATTGAGGGCTTGCTTCAGGGCATCGTACAGCAACAATACCCTTCAGGAATGTTTGAAACGATTGTTGTTGATGATCATTCGACCGACAATACGGTTGAGGTTGTTCAAACATTTGGATACAGGATGCAGGATCCTTCGACTACGCTCAGGACAGGTTCCGGATGCAGGATGATCCTTGTAAAGAATGATGGTATGGGAAAGAAGGCCGCTATCAGGAAAGGTGTGGAGATAGCATCCGGTGATTTGATTGTAACCATTGATGCCGATTGCAGGGTTGGTTCGGAATGGTTATCCAGTATAGCTTCTTATTATGAAAAACACAAACCTAAATTGATTTCTGCACCGGTGGTTATTGGGGAAACAAGCGGCTTCTTCAAATCCTTTCAGAGCATGGAGCTGATGAGCCTTGTGGCTGCCGGGGCAGGATCAATTGGAATCAACAAACCTATCATGTGCAACGGGGCAAACCTGGCATTCGAAAAGGAAGCATATCTGGAAGTTAATAAGAACAAAGAAGACCTGAAGTTTGCATCTGGTGACGATATATTTCTACTGCTCAAAATCAAGAAACTTTATGGGAGCAGATCAATACACTTTTTAAAGAGCCCGGCGGCTATTGTTGCAACCCGGGCCAAGAAATCCATTCGTGACTACCTTAACCAGCGCTTTCGCTGGGTATCCAAAAGCAAAGGATACCGCGACCCTATGATCATCAGTGTTGCTGTTATGGTTTTTCTTTTTAACCTGCTGCTGATCACTTCAAGCATATTTGCCGGTCAATCCCTGTACCTGGCCAGGGCAGTAGCCGCATTATGGTTCATCAAGATCCTGATTGATCTTCCGATATTAATCAGCTTTAGCATGTTTGCGAAGAGAGATAATATTATGGGGTACTATTTTATCTTCTCAATCATCTATGTGCCCTTTGTTGTAATTTCCGCTATCTGGGGAATCCTGGCTGGCAGGTTTAGCTGGAAAGCAAGAAAAATCAGGAATTAAGATTATCTAATAGAACATTAGCAAGCAACAGGTCAGCAGGCCTGGTGATTTTTATATTTTCCGGATTCCCTTCAAATAAATGGATTTTCTCTCCGCTGCTTTCAAGCACGGTGGCATCATCGGTAAACAATGGATCATAGCTTACCTGGTATGCATTTTTGATCAGTTTGATCTTAAATACCTGGGGGGTTTGAATAATTCTTAATTGATCCCTGTCGACTATTTTACTTTGATTGCCTGTAAGGGTCCTGACAGATTCATTAATCATCGTACAGGGAACCGCATTCCCATACTTTTCAGCCAACTCAAATCCATTCTTAATGACCACTTTCGAAACCAGGGGCCTGACCCCGTCATGGACAGCCACCAGGCCATCATCATCGATGGCATCCAGGCCGTTTTTAACCGATTGAAAACGGATATCCCCTCCGGCAGCCAATTGATGCTCAATGTGAAAATCGTACTTTTCACAAAGGGTTTTCCAGTCTTCCCTGTATTGACTTCCCAGGACGATGATAAATTTCAAATCAGGAAATACATCATGAAAAACCTCCATCGTGCGCATCAGGATGGGTTTGTCCTTCAGTATAAGAAACTGTTTGGGAATAGTGGACTGCATTCGTTCTCCGGTCCCGCCGGCAGTGATCAACGCATATTTCTTAAATGCCATCGTGTCAGATTACCAGCATGGCATCACCATAGGTGAAGAATTTATATTTTTCCTTGACCGCTTCCTTATAGGCTTCCATCAAAAAGTCATAGCCTGCAAAGGCTGTAACCATCATCATCATGGATGATTGTGGAAGGTGAAGGTTAGTGATCATGGCATCTGCAACGCTAAACTTATATTGTGGGAAGATAAACTTATTGGTCCAGCCCCTGAATGGCTTTACTTTACCTGTAATGGACACGCATGTTTCCACAGCTTTCATGGAAGTCGTCCCAATGGCACAGATCTTTTTCTTCCTTTCTTTAGCTGCATTGATAATATTGGAATTCATCTCATCAACGATGACTTCCTCGGAATCCATCTTATGCTTGGTAAGGTCTTCCACCTCGATGGCCCGGAAATTGCCCAGGCCTGGATGAAGTGTGATTTCAGCATAGGCGATGCCCATCAGCTCCAGCCGTTTCATCAATTCACGAGAGAAATGAAGTCCCGCTGTTGGAGCAGCAACCGCACCTTCATGTTTGGCATATATGGTTTGGTAGCGTTCCTCATCTTCCGGTTCTACCGGCCGGCTATGGATCTTGGGTAATGGGGTTTGTCCGAGGCTATGGATGGTCTTCTTAAACTCTTCGTAGGAACCATCATATAAAAACCTCAGTGTACGCCCCCTGGAGGTGGTATTGTCAATCACCTCTGCAACGAGTAACTCATCTTCTCCAAAATACAATTTATTACCAATCCGTATCTTCCGGGCGGGGTCGACAAGAACATCCCAAAGCCTGGTTTCGCGGTTCAATTCACGCAAAAGGAATACTTCTATCTTGGCTCCTGTTTTTTCTTTAGTCCCAAAAAGCCTGGCAGGAAATACTTTGGTATTGTTAATTACAAATACATCACCGTCATCAAAATAATTCAATATATCCTTGAATACCTTATGTTCAATAGTGTGTTTTTTCCGATCTAAAACGATCATCCTTGATTCATCCCTATTGTCAGGTGGATAATTTGTAATTAATTCTGGTGGCAAATGAAATTTAAACTGAGATAATTTCATTCTCACAGTATATTTAGGTTTTAAGTTCTCTGAGGAAATAGCTTGTAAAGTTACGAAATTTTGCCGGCAAAAGCAATATTATTCACCTTAAACACAACTATATCAGCAATTTTAGAAGAAAGATAATTCCTTCAGGGTATTAAACACCGTTTGAATCAAATTGTTGTCCTTCCCTTAAAATATTTTCAAGGTCCGTAATTTCCATAGCATCAGACAACTTGAATTCCCCAATCCTGGTCCTGCACAATTCATACAGGTAAGCCCCACTATCCAGGGCTTGTCCAAAATCGCGGGCCAGTGAACGGATATAGGTTCCTTTGGCACAGGAAACCCTGAATTTTACTTTTGGAATATTGATATCAGTTATTTCAAACTCATTAATACTTACGATTCGGGGACTCATTTTCACATCTTGCTGTTTCCTGGCCAATTGATAGGCCCTGGTACCTTCAACTCTGATAGCGGAGTAGGCTGGAGGAACCTGTTTTACTTCTCCAATAAATTTCAGAGTGGCTTTTTGGATCATTTCTGCAGTAATATGATCCACTGGAAATGTATCGATAACATCCGTTTCTTTGTCAAGTGATGCCGTGACGGCGCCCAGCAGGAGTGTCCCTGTATACGTTTTATCCAGGTCCTGGAACTGATTAATCTTCTTGGTTGCTCCTCCGGTACAGATGAGGAGTAAACCGGTAGCCAGGGGATCCAGGGTGCCTGTATGGCCAACCTTAATTTTCTGCTTCAGGAAATACCTGAGCATCCGTCGGATCTTATTCACTACGTCGAAGGAAGTCCAGGTACTGGGCTTATTGATGAGTAATACTTCTCCTTCAAGAAAATTGTATTTTTTATTTGAAGCCTTTTGATTCATCTGGAAATGAATAGTCTATGCAGCAATAATAGCGATTACACCAATGATCAGGCAATAAATGGCAAAATAGATCAGCTTGCCTTTCCGGACAATTTTGATCATCCATTTGCAAGCGAATAAACCTGAAATGAAAGCCGCCAGGAATCCCACAATGAGGGGCATAACACCTACTTCAGCACTCCCTGTTATTTCTCCCGATGCAAGATCTTTAAAATTTGCCCCCAAAATAGGGATCAGCACCATCAGGAATGAGAAGCGGGCAGCAAATTCTCTTTTAACACCCAACACCAATCCTGTTGAAATGGTAGCACCTGACCTGGAAATGCCCGGTAATACAGCAATTGCCTGAGCAATACCGATGAGTATAGAATCCAAAAATCCCACTTTACGCTGATTCGTTTTTCTAAAATATGTCAAGGCCAATAGTGCAGCTGTGACAATCAGCATAGACCCCACAAATCTTATATTTCCGCTGAAGAAGGATTCTACTTCTTCTTTAAAAAAGAAACCCAGAAATGCAACTGGAATCATGGAAATAATAATCTTCATAATATAGGATGTCTCCTCGTTCCATTGAAAGGCAAACAAGCCTTTGAGCAAACGCCAGATGTCCTTATAAAAAACAACGATGGTACTCAGGACCGTAGCGCCATGAACCAGGACGGTAAACATCAGGCTTTTCTCAGGGTTGACGTTCAGGATGGCTTTCCCAAGCTCCAGGTGGCCACTGCTGCTCACCGGTAAAAATTCCGTCAGGCCCTGTACCAGGCCAAGTATTAATGCTTCAAGCCAATCCATTGGATCATTTAGGGGAGATTAATCTTTAGGCTTTTTCATGATGGCAAAGATCTCGATCACAAATCCTGCAAGAATGAGGATCGGAGCCAGGGTCATTCTCCTGAAGCTAAAAATATCTTCACTGAAAACGTTCGGATCATCTGATCCGCCACCAATCATTAAAAGAAAGCCAAGGATAATAAAAGCCAGGCCAATCAGCAGGATCTTGTAGTTTTCCCGTCCAAAGGCAAATGCAGTTGAAGTTTCGGCTGCAGGTTTTGCCCGTTCAGCAGGCTTATGTACTTGCCTCACTGCTTTCTGTTTGCCCTTGCTTTTAATATTCTTATTGGCCATGATCTGTTGATTTAGTGATCAAAAATAGAAGATTTTTTACAAATTCCTCTTGATTTAACTTTTTTTAATAATAATGCAAACGGTCGGCATCCAGCTTGATATATCTTCTAACCGCGAAATACGTGGATATCCATGACAGGGTTATACCCAGGAAAATGACAATTCCAAAAAGGGAGGCAAAAAGATCAATGTCTTGTAAATTAACGAGTTCCGGGATCTCTTTTTGGGAAATATAAAGTATTCCTCCAAGTATGATAATGGCGATAAATGAACTGTAAAGACCCTGTAATATACCCCTGGCCATGAAGGGCCTGCTGATAAAGCCCCGGGTAGCACCAACCAGCTGCATCGTTTTGATCAGGAAGCGCTTGGAGTAAACAGACAGCCTGATGGTATTGTTGATTAAAGCGATCGCGATGAATAAAAGCAGCACACTGAACCCCAGGATGATCAATCCTATCCTCCGGATGTTCCTGTTTATTAATTGCACCAATGATTTCTGGTAAAACACCTCTTTCACGTTATTATTGGCCAGGATCATTTCTTCAATCACTGTAATACTGTCTGCATTGGCATATTCGGCTTTCACCCTGAGGTCTATGGAGGGCAATAACGGGTTATAGCCTAAAAAACCGACAAAGTCCTCACCCAGGTCCTTAGTCAGTTCCTCTGCCGCTTCATCTTCAGTTATATATTCTGTGGATTTTACAAACTCCGATGCATCCAGGGTTTTCTGTAACTGGATAATACCGGCTTCCTTCACATCTTCTTTCATAATTATGGATATGCTGATGTTCTCTCTCACATAATCCGATACTTTCTTGGCGTGCAATATGATCAAGCCCAGGAGGCCCATCATAAACAACACCAATGTTATGCTAACCATGGAGGTAGCGTAGGAAGATTTTAATTTCCTGCGGTAGTATCTGTCTTCCTTTTTGCCCATTATCAAATATTAAGTACGCTAAATTAACACTTTTCTTACATATAACGGTTGGCCTTTTATGATCTCATCCAACACACCTAAGCATCTTTTTCCCTATTTTCGCAAATTGAATCTCCATGGGCCGGGACCATGACATAAAAGATAATTATACAGTTAACTATTGGGCTAGATGAAGGAATATGATTTCAGCAGCGTAGAACCGAAATGGCAGAAGTACTGGAGCGAGCATAAGACGTTTAAAGCAGATAATACATCGGACAAGCCAAAGTATTATGTACTTGATATGTTTCCTTACCCCTCAGGGTCCGGATTACATGTAGGACATCCGCTGGGTTATATCGCTTCCGATATTTATTCCAGGTATATGAGGCACCGCGGCTATAATGTATTGCATCCTATGGGATTTGATGCCTATGGGTTACCTGCTGAGCAATATGCCATTCAAACAGGTACACATCCACAGGTGACTACCTATGAAAATATTGACAGGTACCGGGAGCAACTTGACAAGATTGGTTTTTCTTATGACTGGGACAGGGAAGTCCGGACCTGTGATCCCTTTTATTATAAATGGACACAGTGGACTTTCATCCAATTATTTAATCATTGGTACAATAATAAATCCGACAAAGCGGAGCCTGTTGAATCGCTCATTGCTTTATTTGAGCAGCATGGTAATTCCGGAATTAACGCAGCCTGTGATGAAAGCATAAGCTTTACTGCAGAAGAGTGGAAATCCTTTTCAGAGACAGAGCAACAGCAGATCCTGATGAATTATCGCCTAGCATATTTATCCGACACCTGGGTTAACTGGTGCCCGGCACTCGGTACAGTGCTTGCCAATGATGAGGTTAAAGAAGGTTTTTCAGAGCGTGGTGGACATCCCGTGGAAAGAAAATTAATGAAGCAATGGTCTTTAAGGATCACAGCTTATGCACAACGATTATTGGATGGCCTGGACCATCTCGATTGGTTTGAATCATTGAAAGAAGTGCAAAGAAACTGGATCGGCCGTTCGGAAGGGGCATCCGTAAATTTCAGCATTAAGGACAGCGACAAAGTACTTGAAGTATTTACAACCCGCCCGGATACACTTTGGGGAGCTACTTTCATGGTACTGGCACCGGAACACGAATGGATAGAAGAGATCACTCCGCCTGGCAAAAAGCAGGAAGTGATGGATTACCTGGGCTGGGCCAAAAACCGTACAGAAAGAGAACGTGTAGCAGATATCCATAAAATCACCGGTGTTTTTACCGGAGCATATGGAATCAACCCGGTCAATAATGAAGAAATACCCATATGGGTTGCAGATTATGTATTGGCAGGATACGGAACAGGGGCTATTATGGCTGTTCCCGGACATGACAGCAGGGATTTCGCATTTGCCAAACATTTTAATATCCCCATAATCCAGGTGGTAAGCAGGAAAGATGATGTGCCTTCTGACCCGCAAACCTGGGAGGACTCCTATGATTCCAGGGAGGGTATGATGATTAACTCGGGATTCATAACGGATATGGAAGTCAATGAAGCCATCCGGGCCACAATTACTGAACTTGAAAAAAAGGATCTGGGTTATGGCAAGATCAATTTCAGGCTGAGAGATGCCATTTTCAGCCGGCAACGTTATTGGGGAGAGCCTTTCCCTGTTTACTATAAAGACGGCATGCCATACATGCTGGATGAAAGTGAACTCCCATTAGAATTGCCTGAGGTTGACAAATACCTCCCCACAGCATCCGGAGAGCCACCTCTGGCCAGGGCCAAAGACTGGAAAACCGAAGCAGGATATCCATTGGAAACCAATACCATGCCTGGATTTGCAGGATCCAGCGGCTATTATTACCGGTATATGGATCCCTGGAATGAAAAAGCTTATTTTTCCAAAGAGGCAAATTCCTATTGGCAGCAGGTTGATCTTTATATCGGAGGGGACGAACATGGCACCGGGCACCTGATCTATGCCAGGTTCTGGAGTATGTTCCTGTTTGATATTGGCCTGGCAAGCAAAGCGGAACCTTTCAGGAAACTTATCAACCAGGGGAAAATCCAGGGCAGGTCAAGCTTTGTGTACCGGGTGAAAGGAACCAATCAGTTTGTTTCCTATAACCTGCGTAAAAATTATAAAACTACACGCTTGCATGTTGATATCAGCATGGTCCATGATGACATCCTGGATACAGAAGCTTTTACGCAATGGCAGACTGAATTTAAAAATGCAGAATTCATCCTGGAAGACAATAAATATGTCTGTGGTTGGGAGATAGAAAAAATGTCCAAATCAAAACATAATGTAGTTAATCCGGATGAATTGATTGAGCGTTATGGAGCGGACACCCTGCGCCTCTATGAGATGTTCCTTGGTCCATTGGAATATCATAAACCCTGGGACACCAAGGGGATTGAAGGTGTATTTCGCTTCCTGAAAAAACTCTGGAGGCTCTATTATAATGAGCAGGAAAGTTTTGCTTTAATCGATGAAGCAGCCACCGAAGATGAGTTAAAAGTGTTGCACAAAACCATAAAAAAGGTCAGGCAGGATATTGAAAGGTTCTCTTTCAACACCGCTGTCAGTGCTTTTATGATCTGTGTCAATGAACTCAGCGATCTGAAATGCAGAAAAAGAAACATTTTAGAGCCTCTTGCAATATTGCTTTCTCCTTATGCACCATATATTAGCGAAGAACTGTGGAGTCTGATGGGCCATAGCGGCAGCATCAGTGATGTTGCCTACCCTGAATGGAATGAACAATACCTGGCAGAGGATACTTTTACTTATCCGGTATCTTTCAACGGCAAGATGAGGTTTAAGCTTGAGCTCCCTGTCGATATGCCCAAAGAAGATATCGAAAAAGCTGTGTTAGCAGCTGAAGACGCCGGGAAATGGATGGCCGGAAAAACCCCTAAAAAGATCATTATCGTTCCACAAAAAATCATAAATATTGTTATCTGATCAATTTTTGGCATGATATTCGAGAAACATTCTGTGAAAACAATTAATAAATTATGAGACTATTTATCAAACTCATAAGCATTGTTATTCTTTCGTTCTTTTTTTCCTTCGAGAATGTTGAAGCCCAGGAGCTTCCAGTTGTACAAAACAATGCGTTCAAAAGGGGTGAAAAAGCCAAATACAGGGTTTTTTATGATGCCTGGCTGACCGCAGGGATTACTGCAGGTACGGGAACCATCTCTGTGCACCACAGCATTAAACAATTTCATAACAGGAATACCTATCATATAGAAGTAGAAGCCAAATCTGTGGGCTTATTTAATTTCTTCTTCAAGGTGCGCGACAAATTTGAATCCTGGATAGATGAGCAGGCTATGGTGCCCTGGCAGTTTAAACGCGATATGCGGGAGGGTGATTACAGAAAACAGGAAGATATTCTGTTTGATCGATATGCCAATACTGCCAGCAGCTCCAATAAAACCATCGATGTACCAGGCAATGTGCAGGATATCGTTTCTGCATTTTACTACATGCGAACCCTCGATTTTTCAAATGCCGAGATCAATGATGAGTTTTTCATTGATTTTTACCTTGACGATTCTATATACAATTCTAAAATCATTTACCTGGGCAAAGAAATCGTGGAAATCAAAATGGGTAAGTTCAGGTGCTTGAAATTCAAGCCCATGGTGGCACAGGGAGAGGTTTTTGACGAGCCCTATCCGATGACACTCTGGGTAACAGATGATAAAAACCTGGTACCAGTCCTGGGCAGTTCTGCGGTAATCATAGGATCTATAAAACTCGAGTTGATTGAAATCGGGGGACTAAGACATCCCATGGATGCAAAAATTGACTGATATACACAATCCGTAAATTATTCATTATGAAAGCAAAATTCTTTTTCCTTGCAAGCTTATTGGGAATATTAATGCTGGGGGCTGGATTTACTTCCAACCATGGTCTTCAGCAGTCTGCAGTTGTTATTATTGATGGGGATGATTATGAAAAACTATGGGAGGAAGTGCAGGCACTAACTGAAAAAGGTCTACCTAAATCAGCCCTGGAAATTGTCGATAATATATATGCAAAGGCGAAACAAGAAAATAATGCACCCCAATTTATCAAAGCGGTAATCTATCAGATGCGTCTTCATTCAGATATTGAAGAAAATTATTTCGTTAAGGCTATCCACAAACTCAACACTGAGCTATCCGGCGCCAATGAACCCATGAAACAGGTTCTCCACTCTGTGCTTGCTGAAATGTATATGGCTTATTATCAAGCCAACAGGTATAAACTGCTGGACAGGAGCATTACAATTGCATATGACCCGGAAGATATAGAAACCTGGGATATTAAAAAGATCATGCAGGCGGTAATCAAACATTATCTTGCATCACTTGAGCATCAGGATTTGCTTAAAGACATTACATTGGAGGATTTTGATCCCATCCTTGAAACAGAAAAAGGGTCCAGGCAATTCAGGCCTACCCTATACGACTTTCTTGCACACCGGGCGGCTGATTATTTCATGCAGGATGAAAACTCATTAACCCAACCGGCAAACAGGTTTGAAATAAATAAGATTGCTTACATGGATGCTGCTCCTGATTTCGTCAACGTAGAAATTGCCACAGCAGATTCGCTTTCATTAAAGTTTTATGCCCTCGAAATCCTGCAAGGCCTTATCCGTTTCCACATTCCGGATAAAAACCCCGGGGCATTGATCGACGTTGATGTGAAAAGGTTGCAGTTTGTGAGAAGCAATGCCATCCTGGAAGATAAGGACAGCCTTTACCTCGACGCTTTAACCTTCCTGCATGATACCTACGGCGACTTTGAAAGCTCAACAGAGGTGAGCTATCATATCGCCAGATTTTATTATGATCGCGGTCAGCTTTACAATCCACTGGAATCAGACAAATACAAATGGGATGTTAAAAAAGCCTATGAGCTTATTGAAGCTGCCATCAAGAAATTTCCTGATGCATTCGGTACTGCAAATTGCAAAGATTTAAAAACTACAATTTTAAAGAAGGCAATAAGCATCACCACTCATTATGCAAACATTCCATCCAGAGCATTTCCCGGCCTGCTTTCATATAAAAATGTACCGGGCACCTATTTTCGTGTTTTCCCACTGGACTACCGGGAAGACAAAGAGCTTAAGCAAAACTTCCGCCGGGAAGACCTTGTAAGACAGTACCTGAAGCATTCTCCAGTAAAAGAATGGAAACAGGAATTGGTTGACGATGGTGATTTCCAAAACCATAAGGTTGAAATTCGTTTACCGGAACTACCATTTGGCTATTACATTATCCTGGCCAGTAGCAACAAGGATTTTTCCTTTGAAAATGGAGTGCTGGGTTATGCCGGTTTCTGGTGTAGCAACCTGAGCTATATCAGCCAGAGGCGTGATGATGGTTCGGTTGATTTTTACGTACTCGACAGGGAAAAGGGATCTGCAATGAAAGATGTGCATATACAGACTTATTATCAACAGTATGATTACAATCAGCGCAAGTATAAAACAATTACCGGCGACCAATTTACCAGCGACGAAACAGGACTCTTCAACATTCCAACAGTCAGCGGACAGGCCAACAGGCTAATGCTTGAGTTTACTTATCATGATGATAAGTTCGTCACACCCAATTACTTTTACCAGCAAAGGACAGGGCATAAGGAAGTACGAAAAACGGCCAAAACATTCTTTTTCACCGACAGGGCCATTTACAGGCCAGGACAAACCGTATATTTTAAAGGTATTGTACTTGAAAAAGAAGCTGATCAATACAGCATTTTAAAAGACCATCAAACCAAGGTGGCTTTCAATGATGTCAATGGTCAGCAAATAGCGGAGTTGAACTTTTCCACCAATGAGTTTGGATCTTTCAAAGGTTCTTTTGTGGCTCCGATCGGTGTGCTTACAGGTAGCATGAGGATCAGGAATGAATCCGGATCGATTTCCATATCCGTTGAAGAGTACAGGCGACCGAAATTTGAGGTGGTATTTGAACCTGTAAAAGGAGCTTATAAGCTTAATGAGCAGCTAAGAATAAAGGGCAAAGCATTAGCTTATTCCGGCAACTCAATCGACCATGCCAATGTGAAATACCGGGTTGTCAGAAGGGCCATGTTTCCTTTCTGGAGATATCCATGGTTAGATTTTTACCCTGTTTCTGCGGAAATGGAAATTGTGAATGGAACTACGCAAACCGATAATGATGGATCCTTCAGCATTGATTTTACAGCCATCCCGGACAAGAGTCTCAACAGGAAATTCAAACCTGCTTTCAACTACACGATTTATGCTGATGTTACTGATATCAACGGGGAAACCCATTCCGGGCAGCAAAATGTGGCCGTTGGCTATAATGCACTGCTACTTGATATAAATATCCCGGAAACCTTGAACATTGATGAAGCCGGTGAATTTCTTATCAGGAGCAGCAATCTTAATGGTGTTTTTGAGCCCACAGATGTTTCAGTAACTATCAGCAGCTTACAGCAACCCGAAAGACTGATCAGGGAAAGAGAGTGGACCCGCCCGGATGTTTTCTTATTAAGTGAAGAAGAGTTTATCAGGGAATTTCCAAATGATGCCTATGGCAATGAAGATGATCAAACGAAATGGAAAAGAGCAGAAGTCATTCTTGAGCAATCCTTTCATACTTCGAAGGACAGCATTCTTGATTTCAATGATATTACAGACCTGAAGCAGGGAGACTACGTCATCAGCCTGAGGGCCAAAGACAAGTTTGGACAAGAAGTTGAACTGGAAAAGTATTTCACGGCTTTTTCCACGGCCAGTAAATCTGTACCTGTGCATGCTTTTAATTGGTTTAGTATGCTTAAGAGTGATGCAGAACCAGGTGAAGAAGTGGAATTTTTAATCGGAACAAAGGAAAAGCATGTTCACATTATTTATGAAGTCACGAAAGGCAAGGAATTGCTGAACCGGTTTCATTTTACACTCAGTAATGAACAGAAGCTTTTCAAACTTCCTGTTCTTGAAGCATATCGTGGCAATATTGGGATCAGCCTGACTTTCATTTCCAAAAACCGCAGCTATCAAAACAAAGCCATCATCAGGGTACCCCATAGTGATAAGGAGCTGGATATCTCTTTCGCCAGTTTCCGTAATAAGTTAGTTCCGGGGCAGGAAGAAGAATGGCAAATCAAGATCACTGATAAAAAGGGTGAGCTGGCTGCTGCTGAGCTGATGGCCGGCATGTACGATGCCTCACTTGATGCATTCAAGGCTAATCGTTGGGCATTCAGCCTTTACAGAAGCCTTAACCAGTTCAGCACCTGGAATATCAACGATGCTTTTCTGACCAGTACCAGCCATATGCATGTATTCCCTGTAGTGCACAGTACCGGACCCAGGTTTCATACTTACGACCGTCTGAATTGGTTCGGGCTCAGGATGTACCATTATCCTCAGATCATGCACAAATCCGGGGGTCAGCGTCTGGATGTAATGCAAACGATGACCAGCCAGCCGGGAGAACCTACTATGGACGGCGGCGGAAACCAGGAAAAAGAGGAAATACCAGATGAGGAAATCGCAATTCCGGCTACAGCACAAGCAGCATCACAATTTTCAGGAATCCAGATCAGAAGGGATTTCCGTGAAACCGCGTTTTTCTATCCTGATTTAAGAACAGATTCCGAAGGCAATGTCATCATCAGGTTTACGGTACCTGAAACAATGACCAGATGGAGGATGATGGGATTGGCCTACACAACGGATCTTAAGGTGGGGCAAATTGAAAAGGAACTCATCACCCAGAAACAGTTGATGGTTGTCCCTAATCCTCCCAGGTTCTTCAGGCAGGGAGACAAAATGGCTTTTTCTTCAAAAATTGTCAACCTCTCAGACAAGACACTGATAGGTGAGGTGGACCTGGAATTTTTTGATGCAATCACTATGCAAGCTGTACATATCCTTGATACAGATAAACCGGTGAAGCAATCATTTGAAGTCAGCAAAGGAATGAGCAAGGCCGTTGAATGGGCCATCAGCATACCTGATCATCTGTATGCACTTACCTACAGGATTGTGGCCAGGGCAGGGCAATACAGTGATGGAGAGGAAATGGCTATTCCAGTATTGACGAACCGTATGCTGGTGACTGAATCTCTTCCATTACCTATTAGCGGAAAAGGAAGCAAAGAATTTAAATTTGACAAGCTGATCAATTATAAATCCAGTACGGCCAGGAATTTCAAGCTTACACTGGAGTTTACTTCTAACCCGGCATGGTATGCGGTACAAGCATTGCCTTACCTGATGGACTATCCTTATGAATCTTCAGATCAGATCTTCAGCAGGTATTATGCCAACAGCATCGCTTCGCACATTGCCAATTCGAACCCCAGGATAAAACGTGTATTCGAAAGCTGGAAACATCTGACACCTGATGCTTTGCTGTCTAACCTGGAGAAAAATCAGGAGCTTAAGTCTGTAATCCTGCAAGAAACCCCATGGGTTTTACAGGCTCAAAGTGAATCGGAGCGCAAGCAACGGATCGGTTTGTTGTTCGACCTGAATCACATGGCCAACAGCCTGGCAGGAGCACTTGCCAAATTAAAAAGCAAACAGTTGCCAAACGGTGGCTGGCCGTGGTTTGAGGGCATGCACGACAGCCGTTATATCACGCAGCATATTGTTACAGGTTTCGGGCATCTTGATCATCTCGGGGTCAGCAGCATCAGGGATGATCGCGGTACATGGAATATGATCACCAGGGCCATTTTATATCTTGATGACAGGATCAGGGAGGACTTTGAAAAGATTAAAGAAAAGTATCCTGAGACACTGGATGAGCAGCATATCGGTCAATTACAAATCCAGTACTTATATGCCAGGACTTATTTTCTGGAAGATATAGTCATTAATAAGCGTAATGAGGAAGCCTTTATTTATTTCCGTGAGCAGGCCAAACTATATTGGTTAAAGCAGAGCAAATACATGCAGGGAATGATTGCCCTGGCGTTAAACCGCATTGGTGAAAAGTCCATTCCTCCGGTCATCATTGCCTCCTTGAAGGAGCATGCCTTGTATGATAATGAGATGGGCATGTACTGGAAATCACCCCGGGGTTATTTCTGGTACCAGGCGCCCATTGAAAGGCAAGCCTTATTGATCGAAGCTTTCGACGAAGTAGCCCATGATATGAAATCCGTTGATAAGATGAAAATGTGGTTGCTCAAACAAAAGCAGACCCACGACTGGAAGACTTCAAAAGCAACAACAGAAGCTTGTTATGCACTGCTGTTGAGAGGATCCGATCTGCTCGCCAGTGATGAACTGGTTGACATCACCATAGGCAAAGAAAAAATTGATCCGAAAGCATTGGAAGGTGTTCAGGTTGAAGCAGGAACCGGTTATTTCCAGACCTCGTGGAATGGAAAGGAAATCAAGTCCAATATGGGTAATATCCAGCTTACCAAAAATGATGAAGGCATTGCCTGGGGCGCTGTTTACTGGCAATATTTCGAGGACCTTGACAAGATCACACCACACGAAACCCCTTTGAGTATTAAGAAGGAGTTGTTTGTTGAGAAAAACACAGCAAGCGGACCGGTGATTGAAGCCATCCCGGATGGGGGAAGCATTCAACTCGGCGACAAGGTGATTGTCCGCGTTGAGTTGCGTGTAGACCGGGATATGGAATATGTGCATATGAAAGATATGCGGGCAGCGGCATTAGAACCGGTGAATGTTTTATCAGGTTATCGTTACCAGGGTGGGCTTGGATATTATGAAAGCACCGGTGATGCTGCTACGAATTTCTTTTTCGGTTACCTGAGGAAAGGGACCTATGTTTTCGAATATCCGCTTATTGCCTCACAGAAAGGCGATTTTTCCAATGGCATAACGACAATCCAGTGCATGTATGCACCGGAGTTTGGGAGTCATTCTGAAGGGGTGCGGATTAGCGTAATACCATAATATCAAAGTATCATAGTACCATAGTACCATAGGGCGATATATGGAATGTCGTAGTTTCGTACTATGATACTTTGTGTACTATGATATTCAGTATACTATCACGCCATAGAGCGATATATGGAATGTCGTAGTCTTGTACTATGGTACTATGAATTCTGATTTTTCCTACAGGTTTGTATCGTCTTATAGAATATTGCAATAAGCTCATCAGATTCTTTTATTATCTGAGAGACCAATTCCTTATTCCGACAAAGATTCTTTTCTGATATTATTCTCAGGTTGATTATAGTTTCTCGTAATTCCTTTTGGATAATACTTGCTTTGTGTAAAAAATCTTTCCGTGATTGTGCTCCTTGCAACTCACCAAAATTAAGCGAGACTGATGTTCCAGACCTGATAACCTGGTTGGCAAGGTGACTTCCCATAAAATTTTTTTGCATTCCCTCAGCAATATCCAGGACATTGACAGAATAAGCTATAATTCTGGATTCTAATTCTTTTCTCATTACATAGTCCTTTATATATTAATCCGGAAATAGCGTGATCGTTCCCTTGAGAAAGGCAGTTTTTTTCAAAGAAAACCATAAACACAGTACCAAAGAAGCATAGTACCATAGTACCATAGGGCGATATATGGAATGTCGTAGTCTTGTACTATGATACTTTGCGTACTATGATATTCAGTATACTATCACGCCATAAGGCGATATATGGAATGTCGTAGTCTCGTACTATGGTACTATGGTACTATGGTAATCTATATATCCGGAAAGCTCCGCTTCGTCAGGTAACGCATCCCTTTGAACTCAATGTATCCGAGCTTTTGAAATACCTCTAATGACGATGAGTTGTAATCTTCGATCATGCAGGCGAAGATGCCGATGCCTCGTTGTTCAAGCATTTCTTCGGCATATTCGACCAGTGCGCGGCCAATACCTTTATTTCTGTAATCGGGAAGAACAGTGAGGCGGTTGATCCAGCCCTTGCGGCCATCATGGGTGGTGAGGATGGTACCGGCGGGTTGTGCATCTATCTCAGCAACAATGAATAAACCATTTCCACCCTGCATTTCCTTTGCAATGCTTTCCCTGGAATCGCGGCCCAAAGGCTTATAGGGAAGTCCTGCCTGCTCCCAGAGGCTGACAAGCAGGTCATAATCATCTATTGTACATATGCGGAAGGTCATGATTATTCTTTTAAAGATTATGAGGCTAAAATACACGAAAATTTCTACTTTAGCTTTGAATGAAGCACTACACCATACCGGTTTTTATTCCTGAACTGGCCTGCCCGTTCCAGTGTATTTACTGTGATCAGCATAAGATCTCGGGAAAAGGTGCTGTTCCGGGTAAAGAGCAAGTCCTGCAAAGTATCAAAGAGCATCTTGCCACCATTCCCAAAAAGAAACGAAAGGTGGAGCTGGGCTTTTTTGGAGGTAATTTCACCGGATTGCCATTGGATGAACAGGAAGCATTTCTGTCATTGGCACAGCCATTTATGGAAAATGGACAAATTAATGGCATTCGCCTTTCCACACGCCCGGATTATATCAATGATGAGGTATTGGAAATGCTCGCCCGCTATGGTGTTGCCACAATAGAGCTGGGTGCTCAAAGTATGGATGATGAAGTGCTGAAATTATCTGCAAGAGGGCATACTGTATCCGATGTAATCTCTGCTTCCCGGCATATTAAAAATAAAGGTTTCCGTCTTGGTCTTCAGATGATGCTGGGTTTGCCGGGGGATACTCTTCAAAAGGCCAGGCACACAGCTCAAAGTATTGCAGATCTTGGTGCACACGAAACACGCATTTACCCTACCCTGGTTATCAAAGGGACACAGCTTGAAATCATGTACCGGGAAGGAGCGTATGAGCCCCTTTCACTGGAAGAAGCCATACAATGGACCAAAGAAGTGCTGAAGATATTTGAGGCATCCGGTGTGAAGGTGTTGAGGACAGGGCTCCATCCATCCGACGGATTGCTGGATGGGCAAGATCTAATTGCCGGGCCTTTTCATCAATCTTTCAAGGAGCTGGTTTTAACAGAGATCTGGTATGAGCAACTGAAAAGACTCATACACTCCAATGCACGGAAGATTCATATTTTCGTGCCACCTAAAGAATTGAACTGGGCGATTGGCTATGAGGCCAAAAACAAGAAATACTTACTCGAACATTTTGAATATGTAGTTTTCCAGACTGATGCATCATTAAGCGGAAGGAAATTTCATGCTGATTATTATTGATCACAAAATACCGGAAGCGGCAAAAAAGAAACTTGCTCAATTTGGAGAGCTCCTGGAATTGGAAACCCATGGCATTACCTATGATGCCATCTCAGGTCATCCCGACATCTTTTTTTGTAAGCCCCCGGAAGGCCTGATCGTGGCTCCGAACACTCCTGGCAGAATTATAGAGAAACTCCGGGCCCTTCAACTTTCATTTCAATTCGGTAAAAATGACGTGGATATTCAATACCCCGGAAGTGCAATTTATAATGCAGTGGTCACCAACAGTTTTTGTATTCACAATATGCAGATCACCGATCCTGTAATATTAACAGCCACAGAATCATGTGTTAAAATTGATGTGAAACAGGGGTATGTCAGATGTAATGTGTTAGCCCTGAAAAATGATCATTTTATTGTATCTGACCCGGGGATCTTTCAGGCATTGCGAGACCAAAACCTCGATGCATGCCTGGTCAATCCCTCTGATGTCAAACTCCCCGGGTTCAGGCATGGTTTTTTTGGCGGGGCCTGTGGGGTTCATGAGGACAAGGTCTTCATTATCGGATCATTATCCTGTTTCGGTGATGGTGGAAAAATCAGGAACTATCTTGAAGAACTCGACTATGAGCTTATTGAATTATATGATGGACCACTTTTTGATGGGGGCAGCATCATGTTTTAAAAATGTCTAATTTCGCATCTTAAATTAAAATCACATACTTTCATGTTAAGAACTCATACTTGCGGAGAACTAAGGACTTCAAACATAGGTGCAAACGTTACCCTTTCCGGGTGGGTACAAAAGTCGAGGGACCTGGGGGGAATGACATTTATTGACCTGCGCGACCGTTACGGTATTACCCAGTTGGTATTCAACATGGATACCAATGCAGATTTATGCAATGAAGCACGTAAGCTGGGAAGGGAATTCGTGATCCAGGCCATCGGTAAAGTGGCAGAGAGAAGTAATAAAAACAAGAATATTCCAACCGGTGATATAGAAATTATCATGGATTCCGTTCAGGTACTCAACCCTTCCAAATTGCCTCCGTTCACTATTGAGAATGAGACTGATGGTGGTGAGGAATTACGGATGAAATACCGTTACCTGGATCTGCGCAGAAATCCATTGAAGGAAAATATGCTGCTCAGGCACCGTATGGCCATCGAGACCCGCAAGTATTTTGATGAAATAGGGTTTATCGAAATTGAGACCCCATACCTCATCAAATCAACTCCTGAGGGTGCTCGCGATTTCGTGGTACCATCCAGAATGAATGAAGGTGAATTTTACGCTTTGCCTCAATCACCGCAAACCTTCAAACAATTGCTCATGGTAGCTGGTTATGATAAATACTATCAGCTGGTGAAATGTTTCCGGGATGAAGACCTGCGTGCCGACAGGCAACCGGAGTTTACACAGATCGATTGTGAGATGTCATTTGTTGATCAGGAGGATGTATTAAACACCTTTGAAGGGCTTGCAAAACACCTGTTTAAGGTCATCAAAAATGTGGAAGTAGATGATTTTCCAAGGATGCCTTATGACGAGGCCATGAAATATTACGGATCTGACAAGCCAGACCTGCGTTTTGAGATGAAATTTGTGGAATTGAATGAGCTGGCAAAAGGTAAGGGATTTATGGTATTCGACAGCGCTGAGCTGCTTGTGGGCATCAATGCTGAAGGATGCGCTGATTATTCCCGTAAACAACTGGATGCACTTACAGATTTTGTCAGGCGCCCACAGGTGGGAGCCAAAGGGCTGGTCTATGTAAAATATAATGAAGATGGCAGTTTTAAATCTTCAGTCGACAAATTCTTCGACCAGGCTGCACTCAAGACATGGGCCGATGCTTTTAATGCAAAACCCGGCGATTTACTGCTGATCTTAGCTGGCGATGTTGCCCCTACACGCTTCGCCCTAAGCTCTTTACGCCTTGAAATGGGAGACCGTCTTGAGATCAAAGACCCCAATGTTTTCAAACCACTCTGGGTAGTTGACTTCCCATTGCTGGAGTGGAATGATGATTCACAAAGGTATCATGCCATGCACCATCCCTTTACTTCCCCCAAATTGGAAGATGTTACAATACTTGACTCTGATCCCGGTAAAGTCAGGGCCAATGCTTATGATCTGGTGATTAACGGCGTGGAGATCGGTGGCGGCTCTATCCGGATCCATAACCGGGAGATGCAGAAAAAGATGTTCCAGATACTTGGATTTACGGATGAAGAAGCCCAGTCCCAGTTTGGTTTCCTGATGAATGCTTTCGAATTTGGCGCACCTCCCCATGGAGGGGTTGCTTTCGGTTTTGACCGTTGGGTGGCGCTATTCGGAGGGCAGGAATCCATCCGTGAAGTAATTGCCTTCCCGAAAAACAATGCCGGCCGAGATGTCATGATCGACTCCCCATCAGTAATCAGCAAAGATCAATTAGATGAGCTAAAGCTATCAATTAAAAAATAGTTCTACTCTACCTCATCCAACTGTTTCAGCATAACATCCACAGCTTTTTCCAGCTGTTCATCCCTGCCGGTTACGACAATGGCAGGATCCTGGGAAACCTTATAATCCGGTTCAAGCTGGAGGTTCTCCAGGTAATTGCCATCTGCATCCTTTGTACCGATCTGTGGAATACCAAAAACCACAGTATTGTCTTGTAGCGCTTCCCACCACACGGCAGTCATAGTGCCAGGAACCGGCATTCCCACCAGTTCGCCAACTTCCAATGTCTTATAAGCATATGGGAATCCGTGGGCATCAGAATAATTGCTTTCACTGATCAATACGATAGAAGGTTTGATCCACTTGTTCATGGGCTCCCAGCCATAATGGGTACCTCGTGGATAAAAATCGATATACTTTTTACCATCGAGCATGGTAACCAGGTCATCATGCAACCATCCACCGCCATTGAAACGGGTATCAACGATCAGGGCTTCTTTTTGGAAGTTCTCTCCCAACACTTTGGAATAGAATTCACGATAACTGGCACTGTTCATGCCCCTTACATGTACGTATCCGATCCTGCCATCAGACAACTCCTCGGTCAGCTTTTCCATGTTATCAACCCAGCGCTCGTACAACAATTGATATTCTTGTCCGCGATTGATGGGTTTCACAGTGACATCCCACCTTTTATTATCAACCGGATCATAGATGCTTAATAAGATTGGTTTCCCACTTTTATGGTTAAGCAAAGCAGCATAATCCAAATCTGCGCCAATATCAACATTGTCAATCTTCTCAATAATATCACCAGCTTTAATATTGACTTCGGCTTTATCCAATGGACCTTTATTAATGATCTCAAGGACCCTTAAGCCATCTCCATCATAATCATTATCATAAAAGGCCCCCAGGCTGGCAGTTTGGTCGGCGGTCTCGTTTTTGGGCCGGTATCCTGCGCCCGTATGGGAGGCATTCAATTCACCGAGCATCTCGCTCAGCATCTCGGTAAAATCAAAGTTATTATTGATATACGGAAGGAACTTGCTGTAATCAGCTTTATAATAATCCCAATCCACACCATGCAGTTCAGGATCATAGAATTTCTTATCCACCTGTCGCCAGACATGCTCAAACATATATGCCCTTTCCTCCTGTTTGTTCAGGTAGAACTCTGCCATATAAGCCACATCTTTCTTTTTGTTATCCTTAATGGTGACCCTGCTGATTTGTCCATCACTGAAGATATAGAGGTTCTCCCCTTTCTTGTCCATGATCATCCCTCCCCCCTTGCCATTTAGCTTTAAGACCAGTTTAGTCTCTTTCTTAAGGAGATCATTCATCCACAGGTCAAAACCTTTCTCAAAACGGGCCAGGTAATACAATTTCTTACCATCGGGTGTAAGGACATAATCTGCCAGGGAAGAAGAATGAATGGTGAGCTTGACTTTGCGGTCCTCAAGGCCATCAAGTTCAAATTCAATGGGCTCAATTTTTTCTTCCTCTTTTTCTTCATCCCCCTCTTCTTTTTTATCTTTATCATTTTGTCTTTTATCTTTACCATTATCCTTATCCTTCTTCTCCTTTTCTTCCAATAACTTCAGCTCTTCTTCATTCAGGCTAAACCTGTCGAAGGCCTCCCGGGTAA